>JVVZ01000305.1:0-1709 GCA_001062585.1 Neisseria meningitidis | reverse complement strand
TGAGCTAAGGCGAGGCAACGCCGTACTGGTTTAAAGTTAATCCACTATAAAAATGCAAGGCAGGAACTTGGCGCTTTATCTCCATCCACTCAAAACAAAAGAGAGAATTTATGGACACAACCAAACCTACTCCCCATTCCGACCAACAGGCCAACCGCCGCTATCTGACCGTGTGGCGGTGGCATTTTTATTTCGGGCTATTGGTCGCGCCCTTTCTGACCCTGCTTGCCGTAACAGGTCTGGGCATGCTCCTATTCGCCAACATCACCGGCAAAGAGGGCGAGCGTATACGCGTTACCCCGCAGGCGCAGGTGCAGCCTTTGTCGGCACAGGCGGAAGCGGCGCGGCAGTCTGTGAACCCTGAAACCGCGTCGGTGGTGCAATATATCGCGCCGCGCGCCGACGATATGGTTGCCGTGTTCCGCGTGAACAACGACGACAAAGCGACCATGGTCGCCGTCGATCCTTATACGGCGAAAGTCGTCAATTCTATGCCGCGCAATGAGGGCTGGTATCACACGATGGACGGAATCCACGGCGATATGATGCTCGGCACGGCGGGCGATTACCTGATAGAAACCGCCGCATCTCTGACCATCCTGATGATGATTACGGGGATTTATCTGTGGTGGGCGAAACAGCGCAGCCTGAAATCCATGCTTGTACCGCAAACGGGCAAAGGACGCACATGGTGGCGCAGCATGCACGGCGCATTCGGCACTTGGGTTTCTTTGATTTTATTGCTGTTCTGCCTGTCGGGTGTTGCTTGGGCGGGCATTTGGGGCGGTAAGTTCGTTCAGTCGTGGAGCCAATTCCCCGCCGGCAAATGGGGCGTCGAACCGAACCCCGTATCCGTCGTGCCGACCCACGGCGATGTGCTGAACGACGGCAAAACCAAGGAAGTACCGTGGATTCTGGAACTCACGCCCATGCCTGTTTCCGGTACGACGAAGGGCGAAAACGGCATCAATCCGAGCGAACCGATGACCTTGGAAACGGTTGACCGCTTCGCCCGCGAAATCGGCTTCAAAGGCCGCTACCAGCTCAACCTGCCCAAAGGCGAAACGGGCGTGTGGACGCTGTCGCAGGATTCGATGAGCTACGACATGGTCAGCCCGACCGCCGACCGCACGGTGCACATCGAACAATACAGCGGCAAAATCTTGGCCGACATCCGCTTCGACGATTACAACTTCTTCGGCAAATTCATGGCGGCGAGCATCGCGCTGCACATGGGAACGCTGGGCTGGTGGAGCGTGCTGGCGAACGTCTTGTTCTGCCTGGCGGTTATCTTCATCTGCGTCAGCGGCTGCGTGATGTGGTGGAAACGCCGCCCGTCCAAAGCGGGCGGACTGGTTCCTCCGGCGCAGAAAATCGAGCTGCCGGTATGGTGGGCAATGGCTGTGCCGCTTTTAATCGTGGCGGTATTGTTCCCGACCGCCATCGCCGCCATCGCCGTGATTTGGCTCTTGGATACGGCCTTGCTGTCGCGGATTCCGGCGTTGTCGCGGTGGTTCAAATAAACGCTTACGGCGTGTGGCGGACGATAAGCCGTCAGGCTTGATTTGCCAAAGCTAAAAGGTCGTCTGAAAACCAAATTAGGTTTTCAGACGACCTTTTTTGACGATTAACTGCAAATATAGTGGATTAAATTGAAATCAGGACAAGGCGACGAAGCCGCAGACAGTACAGATAGTACGGCAAGGCAA
>JVVZ01000304.1:0-354 GCA_001062585.1 Neisseria meningitidis | reverse complement strand
ATCAGCTCAACCGGAAGCAATACCAGCCGCCTTCGGGCGGCTGTGTGTTGAAACGTCTTACTGGCGAATATTCAAATCAAAAAATTCCCAGCCGCCTTCGGGCGGCTGTGTGTTGAAACTTCGAGAAAAAGCAATAGAGCTTCTTATAAAATCCCAGCCGCCTTCGGGCGGCTGTGTGTTGAAACTGCCATATCGACGGATTGGATAAACGTAAATTTAACCAGCCGCCTTCAGGCAGCTATATATCAGTACAACTCAGAGATTTCTTACAACAAAGGTCGTCTGAAAACCTTATCAATCGGTTTGAACTGCACCCCAAAAGTTGGACATCCCCTCCAACTCACAAGGTGCAGT
>JVVZ01000303.1:0-3765 GCA_001062585.1 Neisseria meningitidis | reverse complement strand
TTGAGCTAAGGCGAGGCAACGCCGTACTGGTTTAAAGTTAATCCACTATACACAGAAAACCGTGTATCCGTACAAACAAAAAGGTCGTCTGAAATTTTCAGACGACCTTTTGTCATTTGCTTTATTGGGGGATGTATTGTTTCAGCAGTTCGCGGAACTGCGCGCCGGTTTCTGGATGTTTCAAGCCGTAGGCGACGGTGGCTTCGAGATAACCCAGTTTGCTGCCGCAGTCGTAGCGTTTGCCGTCGAAGGCATGGGCGAGGACGAACTCGTGATCCAATAGGCGGGCAATGCCGTCGGTCAGTTGGATTTCGTTGCCCGCACCGCGCGGCAGGTTTTCCAGAAGGCTGAAAATGCGCGGGGTCAGGATGTAGCGGCCGACAACGGCAAGGTTGGACGGCGCTTCTTCGGGTTTCGGTTTTTCAACGATATTGGTAATTCTTTGAAAGTTTTTCAGTTTTTCCACTTCAACAATGCCGTATGAGCCGGTTTGCGATGGATCGACGGTTTCCACGCCTAAAACGCTGTTGCCGCTTTGATTGTAGATATCGACCATTTGCTTCAGCGCGCCTTTGGGCGCGTCAATCAAGTCATCGGCAAGAATGACGGCGAAGGGTTCGTCACCCACTGCGGCGCGGGCGCACAATACGGCGTGTCCCAAGCCTAAAGCTTCGGCCTGACGGATGTAAAGACAGGTAATGTTGGAAGGCAGAATGTCTTTGACGTGTTCCAGCAGTTTGTCTTTTTGACGCATTTCCAACTCGGTTTCCAGCTCGTAGGCTTTGTCGAAATGGTCTTCGATGCTGCGTTTGTTGCGGCCGGTGATGAACACCATTTCGGTACAGCCTGCTTCTACTGCTTCTTCTACCGCATATTGAATCAACGGTTTGTCGACGATGGGCAGCATTTCTTTCGGGCTGGCTTTAGTAGCGGGCAGAAAGCGCGTGCCCATACCGGCTACGGGGAAGACGGCTTTTTTGATCGGTTTCATTCAGTTTCCTTCTATTTGATTGTCGAATCGAAAATTCAGACGACCTCGGTTGTCTAGGTTTGACTTGGTTGCCACATTGTCGGCGGCAAAAAGGCAAGGCATTTAAAAGGCGTTCAACAGATTTAGAGTGTTCATTCCCCGATAAGTTGCCAAATTGATTGAGAACAGAATCAACGATTTGGACAGTCGGAAAATTGGCTCGGTTATCCTTAATAAATGCTTAATCCAGCATCGCCAAAAGCTCTTCCTCACTCAAAACCGCCACACCCAAGGCGTTGGCTTTTTCTAGCTTGCTGCCGGCGGCTTCCCCGGCGACGACGTAGTCGGTTTTTTTGGACACGCTGCCGGAAACTTTGCCGCCTGCGGCTTCGATCAGGGCCTGGGCCTGGTCACGTTTGAGGGTGGGCAGGGTGCCGGTTAACACAAAGGTTTTGCCTGCTACGGCTTCGTTTAGGTCGTCTGAAACCGTTGCTTCTTGGTTTTCAGACGACGTTTGGGCGAAGAAGGTTTTCAGGTTTTCGAGCAGGGTGGCGTTTTGTGCTTTGCTGCGCCATGCTTGCCAGTCGGCGGGGAGGGCTTTGTCGGTTTGCAGGCCTTCTATGCTTTTACCGGCGAGTTCCCATAATGCTTGGGCTTTGTTTTCGCTGATTTTGAAACCGGGCAGGCGGGCAATCCAGCGTTGCGGCTCGGCATGGCGGGCGGGCGGGATGGTAACGGCTTGGGTTTGCGGGGCAACGCCTGCGGCGAGCAGCTCGTCTATCATCGCCTGCTGCGCGTCTTGGGCGAAGAAGTGGGCGATGGAGCGGGCGACGACAGTGCCGATGTCGGGCAGGCAGGCGAGGATGGGTTCGGGTGCGCGGCGGACGTGTTCCAGTGATCCGAATACCTGCGCCAGCGTTTTGGCGGTGCGTTCGCCGACGTGGCGGATGCCGAGAGCGAACAGGAAGCGGGCGAGTTCGGGCGTTTTGCTGGCTTCTATGCCTGCAAGGATGTTTTCCGCCCACTTGGTCGGTTGTTTTTTGCCGTTTTGGGTGTTGGATTCAGACGGGTCGTCTGAAACCGTTTCTGCGTCACCGTTTTCGTTTTCAGACGACCCTTTATCCGCCGTTTCCTTCATTTTTTGCAAGGTCGGGATGTCGAGGCGGTAGAGGTCGGCGAAGTGGCGGACGAGGTTTTGGGCGACCAGTTGCTCGATTTGTTTTTGACCAAGGCCGTCGATGTCCATGGCTTTGCGTGAGGCGAAGTGGATTAAGCCTTGCGCGCGTTGCGCCTGACACAGCATGCCGCCGCTGCATCGGGCGACGGCTTCGCCTTCTTCGCGTTCGATTTCGCTGCGGCAAATGGGGCAATGGGTCGGTAGGCGGTAGGGCTTATGGAGCGGAACGGATTGGGTTTGGTTGGCGGACGGTGTTTCGGCAAAGAGGTCGTCTTGTTGATGTTTGAGGTCGTCTGAAACGGCAACGGTAGTTTTCTGCATCGGGCGGCGTTCGAAAATCACGCGCACGACCTCGGGAATTACGTCTCCGGCGCGGCGCACGACGACGGTGTCGCCGATGCGCACGTCTTTGCGCGATACTTCGTCTTGATTGTGCAGGGTGGCGTTGGTGACGGTGACGCCGCCGACGAATACGGGTTGCAGGCGGGCGACGGGGGTAACCGCGCCGGTGCGCCCGATTTGCACGTCTATGGCTTCGACGACGGTCAAGGCTTCTTCGGCGGGGAATTTGTGGGCAATCGCCCAGCGCGGCGCGCGGGAGATGAAGCCGAGTTCGCGCTGTTGCGCCAAGCTGTTGACTTTGACGACCATGCCGTCGATTTCATAGGGCAGCTCAGGGCGTTTTTGCTGCATTTGTTCGTAAAACGCCAATACTTCGTCGATATTTTTGAAACAGCCGAAATTGCCGTTAGGCAGGCTGAAACCGAGTTCTTGGAAATAGGCGAGTTCTTGGATATGTTCTTCAGCTTCGAAACCGCCTTGCTGACGGGCAACGGAGTAGGGGAAAAAGTGCAGTTTGCGCTGCGCAGTGATGCGCGAATCGAGTTGGCGCAGGCTGCCGGCGGCGGCGTTGCGCGGATTGGCAAAGGGTTTTTGCCCGTTTTCGGCTTGGCGTTTATTGAGCGCGGCAAAGTCGGCTTTGAGCATCAGCACTTCGCCGCGCACTTCTATGAGTTCGGGCGGATTATCGCCGTGCAGCCGCAGGGGGATGTTGGCGACGGTTTTGACGTTTTGGGTAACGTCTTCGCCCGTCGTGCCGTCGCCGCGCGTCGCCGCCTGCACCAATACGCCGTCGCGGTAGAGCAGGCTGATGGCGAGGCCGTCGAATTTGGGTTCGATAACGTATTCGGGATTGCCGCCGTCCAAGCCGTCGCGCACGCGTTGGTCGAAGGCGTACATTTCGGCATGGTCGAACACGCCGTTTTCATCTTGCGGGGAAAAGGCGTTGGTCAGCGACAGCATCGGCACTTCGTGGCGCACTTCGGCAAATCCCGCCAAAGGCTCGCCGCCGACGCGCTGGGTCGGGCTGTCGGGCAGTTTGAGTTCGGGATGGTTTCGTTCCAACGCTTCGAGTTCGCGGAATAATTTGTCGTATTCGGCATCGGGTACGCTGGGCGCGTCGAGGGTGTAGTATTCGTAGGCGTAGCGGTTGAGGAGGTCGGTGAGGTGGCGGATGTGTTGTGCGGTCGGATTCATGGAGGAAGGTTTTCAGACGACCTTTGTCTGATATAGTGGATTAACTTTAAACCAGTACGGCGTTGCCTCGCCTTAGCTCAAA
>JVVZ01000302.1:0-8474 GCA_001062585.1 Neisseria meningitidis | reverse complement strand
TTGAGCTAAGGCGAGGCAACGCCGTACTGGTTTAAAGTTAATCCACTATACATTACATTTCAAATACCAAGTATTAATTCACTACCTGCATATGCATTAATTCAAACTCAGCAACAAATCTCTAAAAGCATTGGGATCTTTAATAAACGTCATTTCACCGGTTTGCGGAAAGTGAAAGTCTAAAAGACGCGACACCCAAAACCGGATACAGCCCGCTCTTTGGGCAATCGGGAAATATTCACGTTCTTCATCAGACAAAGGCCTGATACTTTCATACCCCCTGATAAAAGCATCTTGCAAGGAACTATCCAGCTTGTTCTCGGCTGTTCTTGCCCAGTCATTGACAGCAATGGCCAGGTCATACATAAAATTTCCGTTGCAGGCATAGTAAAAATCGATAAAGCCTGCCACCCTCTCCCCATCCAATAAAACATTATCCTTAAACAAATCGGCATGGATAATGCCTGAAGGCAGATGATTACCCAGATTACCATCTAAATCAGCAATCTCCTTTTGCAGCAAAGCCGCATCATCTTCACTCAATACCGGTAAAAGCTGACTGCAAGCATCGTGCCACCAGCGGTCGTAACGCGGATTAGCCATTTTTTGCGGAAAACTCTGTCCGGCAATATGCATTTTTGCCAACATGGCCCCTGTATTGAAGCATTGCATTTCCGTTGCCCAGCCGGTATCCGAGCCATTCAGGCAAGTAACCAGACAGGCAGGTTTGCCTACCAAGACAGAATCCAGCTTACCATCCTTGCGTACAATCGGAGCAGGACAAGCCACGCCATTGCTACTCAGATGCCGGCTCAATTCCAGAAAAAACGGCAACTCCTCTTGCTTCAATACCTCGAATACCGTTAAAACGTAACGCCCCGTCGTGGTGGTCAAAAAATAATTGCTGTTTGTAATCCCCTGCGCAATTCCCTGCAACGATACAAAACCGCCCAAATCGTATTGAGTCAAAAACGCCCGCATTTCTTCATCAGAAACACTTGTATAGACAGACATAGTGCAAACCTATCAATAGAAAATATAAGGGGCAATCATACCAAAAAATTCCCCTGCCAAACAGGCAAACGCCAAGCTCGCGCCATAGTCATAAAAAACAAAAAGGTCGTCTGAAAATATTTTCAGACGACCTTTTGCTTGTTGATCTCAATTAAGCTTGTTTATTCCAACGCTCAATCGATTCTTTAATGACTTGTTTCGCTTCTTCAACATCACCCCAGGATTCGACTTTGGTCGTACCTGCTTTTTTCAAGTCTTTGTAGTGGTTGAAATGGAATTCGATTTGCTTGATTAATTGTTGCGGCAAATCAGACAATGTTTTGTACGCATTGCCATTGTTGCGGTCATCGGCAGGAACACAAACGATTTTATCGTCAACCTCGCCATCATCAACAAATTTCATCACACCAATGACGCGCGCTTCCAGAAAAATGCCGGTAGCCAATGGCTGCTCTGTCACCAGCAACACATCCAATTCATCGCCATCTTCGTCTAAAGTCTGAGGGATAAAACCGTAGTTTGTAGGTTTGGAAAAAATTGCAGGTTCAACACGGTCGAGTTGGAAAGCCGCTAATGTTCGGTTCCATTCGATTTTATGATTGCTGCCTGCAGGAATTTCGTTCACAACATTAATAATGCCGCCATCGACATCACCCGGCGTCAAGATTTTATTAAAATCTGCCATTTTGCGCTCCTTATAAACAATTGCAAAAGTTAAACGCCGAAAGTATAACAAACAAAAGACATTTCTGGAAATGTATCGCTTTCCGCCTAATTCATGACGGCAAAAGTCTTCCGAACATCTCAAAACCATGAACATAACGGCACAAGGCGGCATTGCTCACAAATTTTATTCGATTTATTTCTAGATTTATTTCTATGTTAAATGTACAAAAACAGCAAAAAATAAAAATCGACTCCTATATCAGAGTCGATTTTTATCAGGCTTAATGCCTATCTATGCTTACAGAGCATCTTTCAATGCTTTACCGGCACGGAATTTAGGAGTTTTAGCAGCAGCAATGGTCAGAGGCTCGCCGGTTTTAGGGTTGCGGCCTTGACGTTCTGCGCGTTCGCCAACGTAGAAAGTACCGAAACCGACCAGAGTTACGGTGTCGCCTTTTTTCAGAGCGTTGGTTACAGCATTGGTAGTGGCATCCAGAGCTTTTTGGGCGGCAGCTTTAGAAATGCCGGCTTCTTGAGCAATTGCTTCGATCAATTCAGACTTATTCACAATCAGTCCCTTCCTATCGTTGAAAATAATGAAATGCCCGAATACTCGGGGCTTCGTACTTTTGAGTACCTTTGCGCTTTATAGCAATTCTGAAAATACCGTGTCAAGCAAAAAATGCGGAATTGCCCTATTTTACAGGCTTTCAAGGCAAACCCGCATCTTTTGCAACACATTTTTTACAAAATCAGTGTTTGGTCGCTTTCGCCCTTGACTTAGGCTTGGCGGCTTCAACCTGCGCCTCTTCGGTACTTAAGGGCGCAACCCAAGGTGTCGGCTGGCTTTCCAAGCCCAAAGCGAGGACTTCGTCTATCCATTTGACCGGATGGATGGTCAGGCTAGTTTTCACGTTTTCAGGGATTTCTTCCAAGTCTTTGACGTTGTCTTTCGGAATCAGGACGTGTTTGATGCCGCCGCGCAAAGCAGCCAACAGTTTTTCCTTCAAACCGCCGATTGGCAAAACTTCGCCGCGCAGGGTGATTTCGCCCGTCATCGCCACATCGGCGCGCACCGGAATTTTGGTAAAGGCAGACACCATCGCCAAAGTCATAGCAATACCTGCGCTCGGACCGTCTTTCGGCGTCGCACCCTCGGGAACGTGAACATGGATGTCTTTTTTCTCGTAAAAATCAGGAGCCAAACCCACTGATTCTGCACGGGAACGGACAACGGACCATGCCGCGGACACAGATTCCTTCATCACATCGCCCAACTGACCGGTACACTGAATCACGCCCTTGCCCGGCAATGCTACGGCCTCGACAGTCAGCAATTCGCCGCCGACTTCCGTCCACGCCAAACCGGTAACCTGTCCGATACGGTTTTCACTTTCGGCAACGCCGTAATCGAAGCGGCGCACGCCCAAGTAGTCATGCAGGTTTTTCTCATTGACTTTAACCGCCTTAGGCTTGGCTTTGCTGGTTTTCTTGGTTTCAGACGACCTCTTCTTATCTTCGTTCAAGGTAATCTGCATCACCACCTTGCGGCAGATTTTGGCAATCTCGCGATCGAGCGAACGCACACCGGCTTCACGAGTGTAATAACGGATGATATCGCGTACCGCGCTTTCTTCAACCACCAATTCGCCTTCTTTCACGCCGTTGCGTTTCATTTGTTTCGGCACGAGATACTGCATGGCGATATTGATTTTCTCGTCTTCGGTATAGCCGGACAAACGGATGATTTCCATGCGGTCGAGCAACGGGGTCGGGATATTCAGACTATTAGATGTAGCGATAAACATTACATCACTCAAGTCGTAATCCACTTCCGCATAATGATCGGCAAACTTGTTGTTTTGCTCAGGATCAAGCACCTCAAGCAACGCGCTGGCAGGATCGCCTCGGAAGTCGCTGCCCAATTTGTCGATTTCGTCAAGCAGGAACAGCGGATTCTTCACGCCTGCCTTAGCCATGTTTTGCAGGATTTTGCCGGGCATAGAGCCGATATAGGTACGGCGGTGGCCGCGGATTTCGCTTTCGTCGCGCACGCCGCCCAAAGCCATGCGGACATATTGGCGGCCTGTTGCTTTGGCAATGGATTCGCCCAAAGAGGTTTTACCCACCCCCGGAGGACCAACCAAACACAGAATCGGACCTTTGAGCTTGTCCATACGTTTTTGGACGGCAAGGTATTCCAAAATCCGTTCTTTGACTTTTTCCAAGCCATAGTGGTCGGCGTTCAATACCAAATCGGCTTTGGCAATGTCTTTGCTGACACGGGATTTTTTCTTCCACGGCAGCTCAAGCAAAGTATCGATGTAGTTGCGCACGACAGTGGATTCCGCAGACATAGGCGGCATCATTTTGAGCTTTTTCAGTTCGGACAGGCATTTCTCTTCGGCTTCTTTGGTCATGCCCGCTTCTTTGATTTTTGCTTCCAACGCATCCAGTTCGCCGCGTTCGTCTTCTTCGCCCAATTCTTTCTGAATCGCTTTCACTTGCTCGTTCAGATAATACTCGCGCTGGGATTTTTCCATCTGGCGTTTGACGCGGCCGCGGATGCGTTTTTCGACCTGCATGATGTCCAGTTCGGATTCCAACTGGGCAAGCAGAAACTCCATACGGCCGATAATGCCGAAGGTTTCCAAAATCTGCTGACGCTGCTCCAGTTTCAACTGCAAATGCGCCGCAATCGTGTCCACCAAACGGCTGTTATCATCGATACCGTTGATGGTATTGATGATTTCGGCAGGGATTTTTTTATTCAACTTGGCGTATTGGTCAAACTGGGTAAGCAGCGTGCGACGAATGGCTTCAATATCGGGATTGTCCGCATCCGCATACTCGTTGACAGCTTCAACATGTGACAGGAACAGTCCGCCGCTCTCTTCAATGGTCAACACCCTGCCGCGTCGGATACCTTCGACCAACACTTTCACCGTGCCGTCAGGCAGCTTCAACACCTGCAAAACCTGCGCGACCGTACCCGTACGGTGCAAATCGGACGCAGTCGGATCTTCGGTGTTCGGGTCGATTTGCGCCAGCAAAAACACCGGATCGTCATTCGCCATTGCCGCTTCCAATGCCGCAATGGATTTCGGACGGCCTACAAACAGCGGCAACACCATGTGCGGATAAACGACGACATCGCGTAAAGGCAGGGTTGCCAGTGCGCTGTATTCCTCAAAATGCTTTTCTTTTGTCGGCATATTGTTCTCTACTTGGTAATAAATTCGGAATGTGGCTTAAATTGGGATGGAAAAGCGTATTTCAAGACTTGAAAAAGCCGATGTACGCTTCTATTTTTATCGGCAACTTTTTGCGATAAAATACACGCCGTTCGAGGTCGTCTGAAAGGCTGGAAACTTTTCAGACGACCTCTCGGCATACAGCACATCAGGAGTCAGCCATGACCGACCAAACCTCACTCATCGAATTCCCCTGCCAATTCCCCATCAAAGTCATGGGCAACGCGCATCCCGAATTTGAAAAAAATATCTTAGAAACCGTCCGCCAGCACGCGCCCGATACCGAACCCCACCACATCACCACCCGCCAGAGCAGCAAGGGCAACTATACCGGCGCAACCGTCAAAGTAAACGTCGAAAGCAAAGAGCAACTGGACAAAATCTACCGCGCCCTGACCGATCACGAAATGGTGAAAGTAGTGTACTGATATGAAAATCGTGCATAAAGGCTTGGTCGAGTACCAACCGACTTTCGAAGCCATGAAAGCGTTCAACGCAGCCCGCGACGAACATACCGAAGACGAATTATGGGTGGTCGAGCATCCGCCCGTCTTCACACAAGGGCTGGCAGGCAAACCGGAACACCTCCTGATCCGCGACGACATACCCGTCGTCCAAATCGACCGGGGCGGACAAATCACTTATCACGGTCCCGGCCAGTTGGTCATCTACACCATGATCAACTTCAAACGCCGCAAAACCAGCGTCCGCAACATCGTCTCCGCGCTTGAAAACAGCATCATCGCCACGTTGGCGGAATACGGCATTGAAGCGGCGGCAGACCCGAAACGCCCCGGCGTTTATGTCGGCGAGCGCAAAATCGCCTCACTCGGCTTGCGCATCAAAGACGGTTCCGTCTATCACGGTCTGGCATTAAACGTAAACATGGACTTAAGCCCGTTTACCCACATCAATCCCTGCGGCTATGCCGGCATGGAAATGACACAAATCGCGGATTTTGTCCAACCCTGTCCCGCCTTGGACGAGGTTGCGCAAAAACTAACCGCACACCTCGAGACACAACTCACACCGAAAGCGAACAATTAATGAGCGAAATCAAAGTTGACGATCCCAAACGCGGCGTCAAACTCAAAGGCGCGGACAAAACCGCCCGCATCCCCATCAAAGTCGTCCCCCTTCAGGAAAAACTGAAAAAGCCCGAATGGATACGCGCCAAGCTGCCGTCACGCAAATTCTTTGAAATCAAAGACATTTTGCGCGAACAAAAAATGCACACCGTTTGCGAAGAAGCCTCCTGCCCGAACATCGGCGAATGTTTCAGCAAAGGCACAGCAACCTTCATGATTATGGGCGATATTTGTACCCGACGTTGCCCGTTCTGCGACGTGGGACACGGCCGCCCGAATATGCTCGATCCTGACGAACCGAAACACCTCGCAGAATCCGTCAAAGCCATGAACCTGCGTTACGTCGTCATCACCTCCGTTGACCGCGACGACCTGCGCGACGGCGGCGCACAGCATTTCGCCGACTGCATCAAAGCCATTCGCGAAACCAGTCCGAACACCAAAATCGAAATCCTCGTTCCTGACTTCCGCGGCCGCTTGGACATCGCGCTGAAAATCCTTGCCGAAACCCCGCCCGACGTGATGAACCACAACTTGGAAACCCATCCGAGCCTGTACAAAAAAGCCCGTCCGGGTGCCAACTATCAGCACTCCCTCGACCTGCTGCGCCGCTACAAAGAAATGATGCCGCACATCCCGACCAAATCCGGCATCATGGTCGGCTTGGGCGAAACAGACGAAGACGTACGCGAAATCATGCGCGATATGCGGGCGCACAATATCGAGATGATTACCATCGGCCAGTACCTTCAACCTTCAGACGGACACCTGCCCGTCTTGCGCTATGTCACGCCCGACCAGTTCAAAATCTTCGAAAAAGAAGCGTACGAACTGGGCTTCACCAACGCCGCCATCGGCGCCATGGTCCGCTCAAGCTACCATGCCGACGAGCAGGCTGCCGAAGCATTACGCGAAAGTCATGGTGGCGGTTGCGGTCATCATTGATAACAAAAGGTCGTCTGAAAATTTTCAGACGACCTTTTTTCAAACAAGCGGTTTGGGCTTATACGTCATACGTTCCCATTACGCTTGTGCTGTCCAAGATATGCCCCTGCATGGCGAAATGCAGGTCGTTGAAGCGGAAGCCGCGCGGCAGGTTTAATACGGTGTCGAGTGCGTAAACGATGAGTTCGTAGCGGTGGCGGCAGTTGGGCGGATACATGCCGCCGTAGCCTGTGGCTTCTTCGATGTCCAACTTGCCCAACAGGCTCGCCCAGCTGTTTGCGCCTTGCGTGTAGTCGGTGGCGGTCAAGCTTTCGTTTTCGGCGACGGAGGTGCGCTTGAGGTCGGCAATCAACCAGTGTGTCCACACAAATCCGCTGGCGGTAATGGCGTCTTTGTCTTCCAAAACGACGGCGAAGGATTTCGTGCCTTCGGGCGCGCCGCTGATTTCAAAGGGGATGGAGTAAGTCGGCATATCGTTCGGACTGAACTGGCTGCCGCGTTTGCCGTATTTGTCTTCAAATTCACCGTTGACAATGGCTGAAGTCGTTACCTGCATAGTGTTCTCCTGTGGGTTGGGGAAGGGGTCGTCTGAAAAAGGAAGGCTTGTTCAGACGGAGGGTGGATTGTTCGGTTTGCCGGGCTGCTGTTTTCAGACGACCTGTTTTATACCTGCCAATCTATCGGCGTTATCCCGTTTTCCTGCAAATAGGCATTGGCGCGGGAAAAGTGTTTGCAGCCGAAAAAACCGCGATAGGCGGACAGCGGCGAGGGGTGCGGCGCGCTGAGGACGAGATGGCGGCTGCGGTCGATAAACGCGCCTTTTTTCTGCGCGTGGCTGCCCCAAAGCATGAAGACGACGTGTTCGCGGTTTTGGTTGATTTGGTTGACCACTTCGTCGGTAAAGCGTTCCCAGCCCAATGTGGCATGGGAATGCGCCTGTCCCGCGCGGACGGTCAGGACGGTATTGAGCAGTAAAACGCCCTGTTCCGCCCAATGTTGCAGATAGCCGTGTTGCGGGATACGGAAGCCTTCGATGTCGTCCGCCAGCTCTTTGTAAATATTGGCCAACGATGGAGGGACGGTGACGCCTTCGCGGACGGAAAACGCCAGCCCGTGCGCCTGTCCTGCACCGTGATACGGGTCTTGCCCCAAAATCACGACTTTGACGTTACCGAATTCGGTTGCTTTAAAGGCGTTGAACACGTCTTCGGCAGGCGGGTAGATAATCCGCCCCATGCCGCGCTCTTTTTTGACGGTTTCGATGATGTGTTGGAAATAGGGTTCGGACTTTTCCGAGCCGATTGCTTCGTGCCAAGTTTGCATATTGATGCCTTCATGATCGTGAAAAATGATTATAACGCAGCAAAATGGAGATGACGCCTTTTCTGCCGACCTTCTATTTCCTCCGGACGCATAAAATATAGTGGATTAAATTTAAATCAGGACAAGGCGGCGAAGCCGCAGACAGTACAGATAGTACGACAAGGCGAGGCAACGCCGTACTGGT
>JVVZ01000301.1:0-384 GCA_001062585.1 Neisseria meningitidis | reverse complement strand
TGGGTCAGGTTGCCGGTGCGGTCGTAGCCGTAGCTGCGTTTGACGGCGGTTTGGCCATAACCCGCCGCTACTTTGGTTTTGCCTTTGCCGCCTTCCGTCAGGTCGTTGAGGGTGGCGATTTGCTTTTTCAGACGACCTAAAGGGTCAAGTTCGTAGCGGCTGGCGAGCTTACCCTGTGTGCGGAAGATTTCGCGGTGCAGCTGATCGCGTTCGATGTCGGTGATGACTTCGTCGTCGAGGCTGATTTGGTGCAGGTGGCCGCTGCCGTAATACAGGCAGTTGATCTGTCTGCCGTCGGGCAGGACGGTGGCGGTACGGTTGCCGTTGAAATCGTAGTGGTAGCGGACGGTTTCGGTAACGGGCAGGTACAGCATGTCGTACTGC
>JVVZ01000300.1:0-6699 GCA_001062585.1 Neisseria meningitidis | reverse complement strand
AAACCTGTGTTTGGGTTTCGGTTGTCGAGGGAAAAGGAATTTTGCAAAGGTCTCTGCCTTTTGCGTTGAAGTTTTCCAACCCCCGCCCGATACGTTTTTCGTTATAATCATCCCGATTCCTGTTTATATATATTTCAAAATGTTCAAACGCTTCCCTTTATTTTTCCTCTGTGCCGCACTGTTTTCGGGCTGCGCCACTCATCCCAAGCACACCCCCGCCGCCGTGGAAACCGCCGAAACGCTCGGTCTGCCCGCCAGCTCGCAGCCGCCGATTGCGCCGCAATGGTGGCGTGCGCTCAACGATGCCAAGCTCGACAGCCTGATTGACACCGCCCTCGCGCGTTCGCCCGATTTGGCGGCGGCACAGGCGCGCTTGCGGCAGGCGCAGGCGCAGGCGGGGGCGGATTTGGCGGATTCGCAGCGCGGCGTGAAGATTGGATTGGGGCTGAGCGGCGCACTGCTGCACCGCGACGGCGTAAACGAGCGCGAGAAGCCCGAACTCATCAGCGATTTGGAAAAGCGGCTGCTGGGCGACCACGGCACCAATATCACTTATGAATCGCTGCAACTGCAAGGGCAATGGTCGCCCGATGTGTTCGGCAAATACAAGCACCAGCTGGAAGCTGCGCTGGGGCAGCAACGCGCCGTGGAATACGAAATCGCGCAGACGCGGCTACTGCTGGCGCAGGGCGTGGCGACGTATTACCGCCAATGGCAGTTGCTGCTGGAAACGCGGCAGCGCGTGGCGCAGCGGGCGCAGTTGAACCGCGAGCGCGAGCAGGTGGTGCGCGAACTCATCCGCGCCGGACAGGTCGCGCCGAGCAGGCTCTATGCGGTACAGCAAGGCAATAGCCGTTTTCAGGCTGCCTTGTCGGATTTGGACGGCAACATTGCGCAAATCCGCCACGCGCTTGCCGCCTTGACCGGGCAACCGGCGCAGGCGTTGGACACTTTCACGCCCAATCCCGCCACCACCACCCCCGCACCGCCCGTGTCGCAGCTCACCGCCGATTTGCTCGGCAAACGCCCCGATTTGGCGGCGCAGCGCGAGGCACTGACCGCCCGCCGCCATCTGGTTGCCAGCGCGAAAACCGAGTTTTATCCGAACATTACCATCAAGGCGCTGGCCGGCTTGTCCAATGTGGAAATCGGCAACCTGCCGCATTCGTCGTCGTTTCTCGCCGGACTGCTGCCGAGCGTGAGCCTGCCGATTTTTACTTCCGGCACGTTGCGGGCGAACCTGTCGCGCAAGGAAGCCGAGTTTGACGAGCAGGCGGCGCGTTACAACAAAAACGTTTACACCGCCCTGCGCGAGGCGGCCGACGCGCTGACGCAATACGAAACCGCTGCCGCAGCCGTGCGCGACCAAACCGAGATGACCGCGCTGGCCCGCAAAAACGCCGCCGCCGCGCAAAGCCGCTACCGCGCGGGGCTGGACAACAAGCTTGACTGGCTCGCCGCGCAGGACGAAACCCTGCAAAACGAAGCGCAACTGGCGCAGGCACAGGCGAAGCTATTTACCGCGTGGCTGGCGTTAAATACCGCCTTTGGCGGAGGTTTTGCGGCGGACAAATAAGGTGTAGAAATCCCTAGCGTTGTTTACAGTATTTCAGGAGAATACTGACATGAACATGCACAAAAACACCCGACTCACCCCGCACCACCGCCAAGCCATTTGGACAGCATACACACAGGAGAAGGAGAGCGTCACCTCCCTGGCCCGTCGTTACCAAGTCAGCCGCGTCACCATCTACCGCGCACTTAAAGCCGCAAGGGGCAGGCTGCTCAAACCTCAAACCAGTACCAACAATCGTTTCAAACAGGCAAAGTACGGAATGAAACGCTTGGCCAAGGTAGAACGCAGCATTCAGGAAAAACTCAAAAAGCAGGCCAAACGCTACAACAAGTCCTATCCCGGCGAAATGGTGCACGTCGATACCAAACGACTGCCGCTGCTCAAAGGGCAGAAAGCCACCGACAAACGAGATTACCTGTTTGTCGCCATTGATGATTTCTCAAGAGAACTGTACGCCGCCATCCTGCCGGACAAAACCGCAGACAGTGCGGCCAAGTTCCTAACGGAACAAGTCATCGAACCCTGCCCCTATTTGATCGAGTGCGTGTATTCGGACAATGGCAGCGAATATAAAGGCGGGGCAAGTCATGCTTTCGGTACTGCCTGTTATGAAAACGGCGTCAATCAAAAGTTTACCCGTCCTGCCCGTCCGCAGACCAACGGCAAAGCCGAGAGGGTTATTCGGACGATTATGGAAATGTGGCACGAAAAGCAGAGTTTTGACAGTCTGGAACACCGGCAAAAGGAGCTGTGCCGATTTGTGAACTTTTATAACACCGTGAAGCCGCACGGTAGTCTGGGCGGCGATACGCCGTTTGAGGTCTTGCAGGCTTACTTTTCTCAACCTGTGGTGTAAACAATGCGGTTATTTTCTACAGCTGAGGTAGCCTAAAAACCTAAAACTTTGTCCCGTCCACCCCACCAAAGGAAACCCCATGCCCCTGCAATCCGGCGGCTACACCTTCAAGCCGCATGAAATGCCCTTTATGCCGGGTTCGCCCGCCTCGCCCGAGCATCCGAAAAAGCGGCGGCTCGCGTATCTTGCCATCGGTTTATTACTCGCGCTGTCGTCGGGCTTCCAAAACGGGCTGCTCACCGCCTCGCTGCCGCAGCTGCGCGGCGATTTGTCGCTCGATTTGCAGCAGGGCGGCTGGATTCAGGCGGCGTATTTCATGGCTTACGCCTGCATGAGCGTCCTCTTTTTCAAAGTCCGCAAGGCGTATGGCCTGCAACGCTTCGTCCGCATCACCCTGTTCGCCCAGCTTGCCGCCAGCCTACTGCAACTGGTTTATCACCATTACGAAGTGGAACTCATCGCGTGTGTTGCCGCCGCCGTCGCCGCCAGCGGCCTGCTGGTGCTGTCGATTTACTACATGATGCAGGGCTTTACCGGCACGAAAAAGCTGGTCGGGCTGGTGTTCGGGCTGGGGCTGATGCAGGTCGGCACGCCGCTGGCGCAGAGCCTCGTGCCGCTGCTGTATGGCGACGGCGACCTCAACGGCGTGTTTGCCTTTCAGGCTGCCCTCGCGCTCGCCTGCACCGCCTGCCTGTTCGCCCTGCCGCTGCCGCCCGGCATCACCGTGCGCAAATCGTTCACGCTGACCGACGCGCTCAGCTTTACCCTGTTTGCTTCGGGCATTGCGCTGTTGTGCGCCTTTCTCGTGCAGGGGCGCACGGTGTGGTGGACGACGCAATGGCTCGGCTGGCTGCTCGCGGGCGGTGTGGGGCTGACGGGGCTGGCGTTGTACATCGAATCGACGCGGCACAAGCCGATGCTGGACTGGCACTGGATGACCGTGCCGCAAATGTTGATTTTCGCCGTGATGGGCGCGATGGCGCGGCTGCTCACCTCGGAGCAGACCGTCGGCGCGGCGGGGCTGATGGGCGCGGTGGGCATGGGCAGCGCGCAGATGAGCACGTTTTACCTGATTGTTGCGGGCGGAATGCTGGCGGGTGTGGTCGGCAGCCTGATTTTGCTGGATATCAACGACATCCGCCGCCCCGTGATGGTTGCGCTCGCCTGTTTCGCCCTCGGTGCGTGGCTGGAAATCGGCGTGGGCATGCAGACCCGCCCCGCGCAACTTTATTTCAGCCAGTTTATCGTTGCCTTTGCCTCGCTGCTGTTTATGGGGCCGATGATGCTTGAAGGCGCACTGCGCGCGCTGGCGAAAAGCCCCGACCACATGATGAGCTTCTCCGCCGTGTTCGGCCTGTCGCAAACCCTCGGCGGGCTGGCGGGTGCGGCGGCATTCAGCGCGTTTTTAACTTACCGCACCCGCGACCACCTCGCCGCCATCGCGCAAAACCTGACCCTCTCCAACCCCGCGCTCGCCGCCGACATCCAGCGCAACGCCGCCGCCCTCTCCGCCACCCTCTCCGACCCGGTGCTGCTGCAAGGCCGCGCCGTCTCGCAAATCACCGCGCAGGCGGGCAAAGAAGCGTCGGTGGCGGCATACAGCGACCTGTTCGCGCTGCTGGCGGCGATGGCGGCGGTATCGACCCTCGTCGCCGTCGCCCTGTGGCTGTACCGCCGTTATTACAAGATTGATATTCTGGCGGCGGAGAAGGCGAAAGTGTTTGCGGCGTTGGGGAAATAGTGTTTCAGACGGCATTAAAGGCAGCCTGAAAACCACCGCACCAACCCATTAACCGAATCAACCCCCAAATCAACGGAAAGCAAAAAATGTCCCAACCCGACACCCCCGAACAACCCGACACCGAATCCCAAAAAACCGCCGTGCCGCAGCCCGAGATGCAGCCTGAAACGTCGTCTGAAACCCCGTCCGAGCCGCAAGAGCCCGCCCAATGGCAGCCTGAAAAACACCGTTTCGGCAGCATCGGCATACTCGCCGCCAGCGCAATCGGCGTGGTGCTTGCCCTGTATGCCTTCCGCCTGCCGCCCTTCGGCATGGGCGAGGTTTACACCAACAACGCCTATGTGCGCGGCAGCGTAACCGCCGTCAGCCCGCGCGTGGGCGGCTATGTGCAGAAAGTGCTGGTGCGCGATTTTGACAACGTAAAAGCAGGGCAGCCGCTGGTGGAAATCGACCCCGCGCCCTACCGCGCCAAAGTCGCCCAAGCCGAAGCTGGGCTGGCGGGGCAGCAGGCGGCGTTGAACAAAACCGCGCAGGACAAAGCCTCCGCCCTCGCCGTCTCCAAAGCCAACCAAGCCGCGATTGACAACGCCCGCGCCCAGCTTGACCGCGCCCGCCGCGAATGGCAGCGCATACAGGCGGTGAGTGCCGATGCCGTGTCGCAAAGCAGCCGCGATGCCGCGCAAACCGCCGTTAAACAAGCCGAAGCGGGCCTGAAACAGGCGCAGGAGCAATACGCCGTGGCGCAGCAGAACATCATCAACACGGGCGTAGGGCGCGAGGGCGCACAGGCGGGCATCGCCAACGCGCAAGCCCTGCTGGACTTGGCAAAACAGGATTTGGGGCATACTGTGATTTACGCGCCCGCCAGCGGCAAACTCGGTGAAGTCAGCGTAAAACAAGGGCAGCTTGTGAGCGCGGGCACGCAGCTGATGTCCGTCGTGCCGCCCGAACGCTGGATCATCGCCAACATCAAAGAAACCGATATGGCCAACGTGAAAATCGGGCAGAGTGCCAGCGTGAGTATCGACGCACTCGGCGGCAAGGCGTTCAGCGGCAAAGTCGCCGAAATCTCGCCCGCCACCGCTTCCGAATTCAGCCTGATTAAAGCCGACAGCGGCACGGGCAACTTCGTCAAAATCGCCCAACGCATCGCCGTAAAAATCGTATTTGACGCAGGGCAACAGGATTTGGAACGCCTCGCGCCGGGGATGTCGGCGGAAGTGAACATTGCTACGAAGTAAGGTAAAAGGTCGTCTGAAAAGTTTTCAGACGGCCTTTCAGACTGCTTTTTTTATTGAAGTAAAGCAAATCGGGCATTATCCGTGCATCAATTGCCCAACCCACTCAACAAAAAGCAGCCTCAAACTCCATTCCCCCATTTTCAGGCTGCCTTGTAAAATTCTATAATTACGCTTTTATGCCAAACCATTTATCTGCGAAAGTCCCACACCCAATTTGACGTTGCCGTCATCGGCGCAGGCCCGTCAGGCTCGGTTGCCTCCGCCCTGCTTAACAAACAGGGCTTCAAAGTATGCGCGCTGGAAAAACAGCATTTTCCGCGCTTTGTGATTGGCGAGAGCCTGCTGCCGCACTGCATGGAAATGCTGGAAGAAGCCGGTTTTGCCGATGCCGTGCGCGCCGAGAAAGGCTTTCAGTTTAAAAACGGCGCAGCGTTCGCATGGCGCATTTCACGCGCATCACCGACAACATCGCCGCCGAAGCCGATTTTGACCGCAACAAAATCCTGATTACCACCCACCCGCAGCACCGCGACGTATGGTTTTGGACAATCCCTTTCGGCGACAACACCTGCTCGCTCGGCGTGGTCGGCACACCCGACAAACTGGCGGGCGATTCCGAAGCCGTGTTGAAACAAATAGTGGCAGAATGCCCCAATCTGGTTGAATTTTTTAAACATTCCGAATGGGAAAACGGCTTCCCCTACCGCAGCATCCAAGGCTATTCCGCCAATGTTAAAGCCCTGCACGGCAAACATTTCGCGCTGTTAGGCAACGCCGCCGAGTTTATTGACCCCGTGTTCTCATCGGGCGTAACCATCGCGCTGCATTCCGCCAAACTCGCCGCTGACCTGCTTGCCCGCCAGCTCAAAGGCGAAGCGGCAGACTGGCAGCGCGAGTTCGCCGAGCCGCTGATGGTGGGCGTAAACGCTTTTCGCACCTATGTGGACGGCTGGTACGACAACCGTTTCCAAAACGTGGTGTACGCACCCAACCGCGCGCCCGAAATCAGCCGCATGATTTCCGCCATTCTCGCGGGCTATGCGTGGGATACGGCAAACCCGTTTGTAGAAAAATCGGAACAGCGGCTGAACACGCTGGCGGAACTGGTGGGGGATTTGGCGTTTGAATAGGTGTTAATGTCGTCTGAAAACAGTTGCAGGTCGGGCATTGATGCCCGACAAACACCGACCTGTTTATCTTAAAATGAGACCTTTGCAAAATTCCCCAAAACCCCCTAAATGTCTTGGTGGGAATTTAGGGGATTTTGGGGAATTTTGCAAAGGTC
>JVVZ01000299.1:0-3601 GCA_001062585.1 Neisseria meningitidis | reverse complement strand
TAAAAACCAAAAGGTCGTCTGAAACCATTTCAGACGACCTTTTTATGCGTTTATCTCTTTACTTTTATTCCCACTCGATCGTAGCAGGCGGTTTGCCGCTTACATCGTAAACCACGCGGTTGATGCCTTTGACTTCGTTGATGATGCGGTTGGACACGCGGCCGAGCAGTGAGTACGGCAGTTCTGCCCAGTGTGCGGTCATGAAGTCGCTGGTGATGACTGCGCGCAGTGCGACGACGTAGTCGTAAGTGCGTCCGTCGCCCATTACGCCGACGGATTTGACGGGCAGGAACACGGCGAAGGCTTGGCTGGTCAGGTCATACCAAGATGTGCCGTTTTCGTCGGTGGTATTGCGCAATTCTTGGATGAAAATGTCGTCCGCCTGACGCAGCAAATCGGCGTATTCTTTTTTCACTTCGCCCAAGATACGCACGCCCAAACCGGGGCCGGGGAACGGATGGCGGTACACCATTTCGCGCGGCAAGCCCAAAGCGACGCCCAGTTCGCGCACTTCGTCTTTGAACAAGTCGCGCAACGGCTCAAGCAGCTTGAGTTTCATGTTTTCAGGTAGGCCGCCGACATTGTGATGCGATTTGATGGCGTGGGCTTTTTTGGTTTTCGCGCCTGCGGATTCGATTACGTCGGGGTAAATCGTGCCTTGCGCCAGCCATTTGGCGTTGGTGAGTTTTTTTTCTTCAGCATCAAATACTTCGATAAATTCCGCACCGATGATTTTGCGTTTTTTCTCGGGATCGGTAACGCCTGCGAGTTTCGCCATGAATTGCTCTTCGGCATCGACGTGAATCACTTTTACACCCAAGTTGCGGGCGAACATATCCATGACCATTTTGCCTTCGTTCAGGCGCAAGAGGCCGTGATCGACGAACACACAAGTCAATTGGTCGCCGATGGCGCGGTGAATCAGCGCGGCGGCTACGGAGCTATCCACGCCGCCAGACAGACCCAAAATCACTTCGTCGCTGCCGACCTGTTCGCGGATTTTGGCAACGGCTTCTTCGATGTAGTTCGGCATCGTCCAGCTGGGTTGCGCGCCACAGATGTCCAAGACAAAGCGGTTCAACAGGGCGCGGCCTTGTTTGGTGTGGGTCACTTCCGGGTGGAATTGGATGCCATAGAATTGTTTTTCGACGTTTTCCATCATGGCAATCGGGCATGACGGGGTATCGCCGATAACGGCAAAGCCGTTGGGCAGTTTGGATACTTTGTCGCCGTGGCTCATCCATACGTCCAGCGTATTGGGCGCGTCGTCGTAAATATCGCGGGTCAGTTCGCTATCGATGGTTTTGACTTGTGCGTAACCGAATTCGCGCTGGTTGCCGGGCTGCACTTCGCCGCCCAAGTGGTGCGCCATAAACTGCATTCCGTAGCAAATGCCCAAAACCGGAATGCCCAAATCAAAGATGCCGGTATCGGCTTGATAGTCGGATTCGTAAACAGAATTAGGACCGCCGGAGAGGATGATACCTTTCGGATTGAAGGCTTTGATTTCGTCCAAAGGCATGTCGAAGGAATGCAGCTCGCAGTAAACATGAGCTTCGCGCACGCGGCGGGCGATAAGCTGGGTAACTTGCGAACCGAAGTCGAGAATGAGGATTTTGTCTTGGGTCATGGCGGGAACTTTGTAGAGTGATAGTGAACGGTCTGACTGTTTCAAAACGGGATTCCGATAACAAAACAGGTCGTCTGAAAACGGCGGATTATACCATTTTCAGACGACCTTTGCAGAGAGAGGGGCTTAGTTATCCTGCTGTTTATGCTGCTTATAAGGCACCATATCGCTGCGCGAAAGCAGCAGCAGGCAGCCCAGCACCATCATTCCCAAAGCAACCAACGGCGAATAACCGAGCCAGTATTGATTGTGCAGATATACCGCCGCGCCGATATACACCAGCAGCGGGCCGGAAACGATAGACTGCTTGTTGAAACCGTCCATCACCAAAACCGCAAACCCCGCCAGCACCATACCGGCGGACACGATGGTCGAAGTTGCGGGCAGGATGTCCGTCGTTTTCAAAAACCAAACAGCACCGAAGATAATCAAAAACAGCGGCAGGAAAAGCGAAGAGCGGGACATGGCGTTACTCCGTAAAATTTCAGACGACCCTGATTATTGGGTCGCAGGGGTCGTCTGAAAAGCCTGAAGAAAGCAATCTTGGGTATGTTTTTGCAAACATAGGGCTTGATGTGTAAAAAGCAGATACAAGTTTGCAGCAGCATCGGCGCCCAGCATTCCATTCACGCTGTTATCAGCCTTAGCGCACATTTTTCATCAAACGTTGTTTTTCGCGTTTCCAGTCGGCTTCTTTCAGGCTTTGGCGTTTGTCGTGTTGTTTTTTACCCTTCGCCAAACCGATTTCCATTTTGATTTTGCCGCGCGTAAAGTGCAGGTTCAACGGGACGATGGTGTAACCCGCGCGCTCGGTTTTGCCGATGAGCTTGTTGATTTCGGATTGCTTGAGCAAAAGCTTGCGCGGACGGACGGGGTCGGGTTTGACATGCGTCGAGGCAGTCGGCAGCGCGGTAATATGGCAGCCGACCAGATAAAAAGCGTCTTTTTTCCAGTAGATATAGCTTTCTTTCAACTGTACCCGCCCTGCGCGGATGGCTTTGACTTCCCAACCTTCCAATACCAGGCCGGCTTCGAGCTGATCTTCGATAAAGAAGTCGTGAAAGGCTTTTTTATTATTGGCAATACTCATTATTTTGATTCTTCTATACTTTTCAGACGAGCTATTTTATCAGCGCGTCCTAGAAATGAAAATGTTTGAATGTGAATGGATGCGATAAACCTTGAGCAGCCCTGTCCTCAAAATCAAATACCCGACATTTCATCCGCAAGCCTGCCTGAATACCATTTGGCTTTATCCTTTATTTCTTTCCATCAACAAAAACAACATCACCGAATTCAATATCAAGATATCGTCGTTCAAACTCGCTTGGGCTTCTTTGTGCAGGCTGAATTTCCCTTCCCATAACGCCCTCAATTTCTTCAAACGGTACACCAAAGTCCCGTCAGGTCGGGTAATCAAATAAGTCGGGTTGAAAAAAAGACCCGTCAGCGAACCCAGATAAGGAATCTGCCCTGCCATTTTGTCCAATACTGCCACCCAAGGATTTTTTTTCACGGATATGGAAAAGCAGCCGATCTTCCGCATCCGTTACCTGATAGCTGGTGCGCCAAAGCGACCCAACGCCATCATGCACCACTTTCCCCAAAACCTTACCTGAAGCATCTTGGATGATATAGGTCGCACCAAAATCAATAATCTGTTCCGAATGAATGGTGAATACGGGCGCATCCTGATTGCGGTTAGGGAAAACATTAATCCACTCTTTGAGTTTAAACATTTTCTGCCGCGTATAAGCGATTTCGTTCCCCGCTTCGTCTTTGACAAAAAAATCATTGGCAATGGATAAAAGTTTGAAATTGAAATAAAGCGGAAAGCGCAGACTTTTGTTTTCATGAGAAGCGCTCATGCTTTCATACATTTTTATATAATCAATCATCAGATTTTTCCTTGCCGTTTTATAGTGGATTAACTTTAAACCAGTACGGCGTTACCTCGCCTTGTCCTGATTT
>JVVZ01000298.1:0-14229 GCA_001062585.1 Neisseria meningitidis | reverse complement strand
TTTCATAAGGGCATCCTTTTTCGGATTAATACGATATCGGAGGTCGTCTGAAAAGTTTTCAGACGACCTTCAATATGGAGATCGTTAAGGAATAGAACATGACCCAGGTATAATGAGTTTGCACCCAGTAGACTTAGAAGAATGACATTGTTCCATTACCATACGTTCAGCCATTTTTGGGGTTTCCGAAATGGCTTTATAAATCACCCCATCATCCTGCGTTCCTGCCACCCTGCCTATTGCCGCAGCAAAACAGCCATTCCTCACCGAAAGAATCACTCTGCATTTGATATTTTCCCCCTCCTCACATCTTCTGATTGCCTCTTTCTCCGCTTCTTTCGGAGAATTCATATTAATTGCTCCTGCAATCGCTCCGGTTTTACTATGAGCCAAAGCCCCATATTTGGACGGTACGTTTACAACGGTATGGCGGATAATTTTGGAAGGACGGCTAGAACTATTACGTTGGCTGCCGTTGTAATATGGATCAGTGCTTAATACCCCGCCCATACAATTCGGATCACCCGCCGGTCCGTTCCCTGCTCCCGGTGTGCAGGCAAATGCGCCGGTTGCAGATATTTGTATCAATAAAATAAACATTAATTTCTTCATCATTTCCATCCAATCCCATCAAGGTCGTCTGAAAAGTTTTCAGACGACCTTTTAAATAAAATTTGATTATTGCAATTGAGGCAGGGAGCAGCCTTCGGGGAGGGCAATTTCACAATTCGTTACCTTCGGGTCCGCCCGGCATTGCCTTAACGCTTCAGCTTCCGCCAATCCTTGTTCTTCTGCTGCATAAAACGTTCCCCATAGTTTGGGGTTTTTGATTAATTGACCTTTTGCAGCAGCAATACAGCCGTTGCGTACCCACGAAACCACTTTACACGGGGCATTTCTGTCCCCCTTCCTACATTCCGCCAGTGCCTCTTTTTTTGCTTCTGACAGGGAGTTTTTATTCAGCACCCCAGGTGCATCGCCAGTTTTCATGTTCATCGCTACTGCCCCAAATTTGGAAGGAACTTTCACGTCGTAGTAGATGATTTTTTTAGGAGGCGGGGCGCTGTTGCCTGATTTGGGAGGCGGCACATTGTATAAAATTTGCCGACCGCTTCCGTCTATGATGCGGCAGGTTCCCGTGGCGGCTTGGTATTCTCCGCCACAGCCATTGGCGTAAACATCAAAACTTACCAAGCCCAATGCGATTAAAAACAGCTTCTTCATCAATTTGTCCTTTCAAATCATGCCTCACCACGCCGCGCGTTCCCTCATATCCTCTACCGCTTCCACCAACGCTGCCGCCAATGGCGGATCAAACGACGAGTGTCCCGCCTGAATCACGCGCAGTTCGGCTTCGGGCAGCGCCTGCGACAGTTCCCACGCGCTTTGCATGGGGGTGCATAAGTCGTAGCGTCCTTGCACGATGATGGTCGGGATATGGCGGATTTTGTCCGTGTTTGCCAAAATCGCTTTGTCGCCTTTCAGCCAGCCTTCGTTGACGAAATAATGGTTTTCCAAACGGGCGATGGCGAGCGATTGGTAGGCGTCTTCATCGACGTCTTGCGGCTCGAAGCGGATCAGGTAGCTTTCCCAGTCCGCCCAGGCTTTGGCGGCTTTCAGACGACCTGTTTCGTCTTCGCCGAACAGCATTTCGTGATACGCCGCAATCAGGCCACCGCGTTTTTCTTCGGCGACGGGCGCGAGGAATTTCTGCCATTGCGCGGGATAAATCTGGCTGACGCCGCCCGCTTCGTCCAGCCACGCCATTTCGGACGGGCGGCACAGGAATATCCCGCGCAACACGAGTCCGGCAACGCGTTCGGGATGGGTTTCGGCATACGCCAGCGACAAGGTGCTGCCCCACGAGCCGCCGAACACCAGCCATTTTTGGATGCCCAGCATTTCGCGGATTTTTTCGATGTCGGCAACCAAGTCCCAAGTCGTGTTGTCGTCGGTGCAGGCGTAAGGCAGGGAACGGCCGCAGCCGCGCTGGTCGATGATGACGATGCGGAACACGTCGGGATTGAAAAAGCCGCGGCAGGCAGGCGATGCGCCCGCGCCCGGGCCGCCGTGCAGGAAGATGACGGGCAGTCCGTCGGGGTTGCCGGATTCTTCCCAGTAGATTTGATGGACGTCCGATACTTGCAGCAGGCCGCTGCGGATGGGTTCGCGGATGGGGTGCATAATGTTTCTCCTGTTGTCTGACGTTGGGATTGTACCCATCGGGCAGGCAAACGACAAACGGCAAGGGGTCGTCTGAAATCCCCTTGCGCCGCCGCGTTTCCCGACCGACCGACTATCCGCTATAATTCCCCGATACCCGCGCAACCGAAAGAATGAAATGAACAAAATCCTGATGACCGCCGCCGTGCTGCTTCTGTCTGCCTGCGGCTTCCACCTCAAAGGCATGGGCGGCACCGCACGCACGCTGCCGTATCCCGCTTGGCACATCCAAAACGCTTCCGTGATGCAGAAGGCTTTGGAAAACGCCCTGCGCCGCGTCGACGGCAAACCCGTTTCCGCCGCCGAAGCGCAAATGACGTTGAACATCAAGGGCATCGAAACCCGTCAGGACATCTACACCATCACCCGCGCCGCGTTGGTCAACGAATACCTGCTGACGCTGCGCGTCGAAGCCCAAGCCATGCGTAACGGCGAGCCTGTGGGCGAACCGATTACCGTCCTCGTCAACCGCACGATGGACTACAACGACAGCGAAGTGTTGGGCAAACAGGAAGAAAGCGAAACCATCTGGGCGGAAATGCGCGCCGACGCCGCCGACCAAATCGTCCGCCGCCTGACGTTCCTGAAAGCGTATTGATGGCGGTCATGAATATCGAACAGGTCAGCGCGGATATGCCGCTTTCGCCGCTGTACATCATCCACGGCGTAGAAGACCTGTTGCGCATCGAAGCCCTCGATACCCTGCGCGCCGCCGCCAAAAAACAAGGCTACCTCAACCGCGAAGTCTTTACGGCGGACAACGGCGCCGACTGGGACGAACTCCTGCAAAGCGCAGGCAGCGCGGGGCTTTTCGCCGACTTGAAACTTTTGGAAATCCACATTCCGAACGGTAAGCCCGGCAAAAACGGCGGCGACGCGCTGCAAACCTTCGCCGAACGCCTGCCCGAAGACACCGTTACCCTGATTCTGCTGCCCAAGCTCGAAAAAGCCCAAACGCAGGCAAAATGGTTCACCGCGCTTGCTGCCAGAGGCACCGTACTCGAAGCCAAAGCCATTAGCGCGCAAGCCCTGCCGCAGTGGATAAAGGGTCGTCTGAACAAGGTCGGACTCAATATCGAACCCGACGCGCTCGCCCTGTTTGCCGAACGCGTCGAAGGCAACCTGCTCGCCGCCCGCCAAGAAATCGACAAACTCGCCCTGCTGCACCCGCAAAACCATACCGTCAACATCGCCGATGCCGAAGCCGCCGTCGCCAACGTCGCCCGTTTCGACGTATTCCAGCTCTCCGGCGCATGGATGAAAGGCGATGCCCTGCGCGTCGCCCGCCTTTTGGACGGACTTGAAGAAGAAGGCGAAGAACCCGTCTTGCTGCTGTGGGCGGTTGCCGAAGACATCCGCACCCTCATCCGCCTGACTGCCGCGCTCAAACAAGGTCAAAGCGTACAATCCGTCCGCAACAGCCTGCGCCTGTGGGGCGACAAACAAACCCTCGCGCCGATTGCCGTCAAACGCATTCCCGCCGTCCGCCTGATCGAAGCGCTCAAAACCTGCGCCAAAATCGACCGCATCATCAAAGGCGCGGAAGACGGCGACGCGTGGACGGAGTTCAAGCAGTTGGTGACGGGGCTGGCAGTCTGATTTCATTGGGCATGGATAGGTGCTTTTCGCGGCAAGGGCGCGCCTGTGCAAAAAGCGTGAAAGTTTGTATGCCGCATCGCTTCTGTACGCGCCCAAACGGCAAAAATACTGTAAAATACCGTTAAACATAAAGTTATGATATTTGAGGTCGTCTGAAATCCGTCCACCACTCAATGCAGCGGATAGACAAGTATTCGGCGCGTTCAGAGATACGCCGCCGCTTGCCCGTCTGCCGCACACCCTTTCAGACGACCTTCCACCCTTACAAGGAACTGCAACTTCATGGACAACCAAACCAAACTCCGCATCGGCGGCCTGCTCGTGCTGACCACCGCCGTTTTAAGCCTGATCATCGTCTTAATCGTCGATTCGTGGCCGCTCGCCATCCTGCTTGCCGTCATCATCGTCGCCGCAGCCGCCGGCGGCTTTGTCTGGACTTCGCGCCGCCAGCAGCGCCAGTTTCTCGAACGCCTGAAAAAATTCGACATCGACCCCGAAAAAGGCCGCATCAACGAAGCCAACCTGCGCCGTATGTACCACAGTGGCGGACAACACCAAAAAGATGCGATAACGTTGGTCTGCCTGTCGCAAAAATGTTCGGCCGACGAAGCGCACGCCATGTTCAAAAAACGCCCGACCCGTCAAGAAATGAACCAGATGGCAGCCCAGCAGGCGCGCGGACAAAAACGCCCCCACCGCTGATTCCTCCCACACAAAGGTCGTCTGAAAACGGATGCGGCGGTTTCGCCCGAACCAAGTATTCCGTTTTTCAGACGACCTTTTTACCGAGCAGACCGCCATGACCACCCTTCCCCCCGCCCCCATCAAACGCCGCCTTGCCGCCCTGATGTACGAGCTGCTGCTGACCGGCGCCGTGACCGCCATCGCCGCCATCCTTGCCGGCATCGCCGTGACTTTCCTCAACCCTGTCTCCCAACTCCTTTCCAGCTTGGTTATCTGCGTTATCTTTTTAGGAAGCTGGTGGCTCTACTTCAAAACCAACTGGACGAAAACCGGCCGCACCCTCGCCATGCAGACGTGGAAAATCGGGCTGCATGGCAGAAACGGCACGCTGCCGCCATTGTCGCAACTGCGCATCCGCTTTATTTGGTCGTGTATCTTCGTCGTCTTCATCCCCCTGCTCGCCTACGCCGGCCTGCGCCACCTGCTCGCCATCCCGCCCATACCCGCCTTCGGCGCCGCCCTTATCTGGCTCATCCTGCCGTGGGGCTTTGCCCTGCTGAACCCCGACCGGCAGTTTTTATATGATTTCTTGGCGGGAACGCGATTGGTCGATTTGAAACAGGAAACATCCGAAAGCTGAGTGTTCTACTGTTTCGCCACACAGACAAAAGGTCGTCTGAAAACGAGGCAAGCCCTTGCCGTTTTCAGACGACCTTCTTATCCGCCGTCGTTCCTGTTTGAAATCCAACCCAACTTAAACCATCTTCGATTCACGCATTCCCCTACTGTTTACACGAAACGGAAATGACAGCAAACCCAATGGCGCGTCTTGAAGTCTTGAATCAAACCCGCAACAACAAAAAGGTCGTCTGAAACCCAAATTGGATTTCAGACGACCTTCTATTTCAAGCCGGTTGGCTTATTTGTTGAAGAAAACCAGCGTCCACGGCAAGACGTAGGCTTGCAGCAGGGTCAACAGACCGACGAAGGTACAGAAAATCAAGCTGTGTTTCACGGTGAAGCGGAACAGGTTGGATTCTTTGCCTTCCAGACCGACCGCCGCGCAGGCGATGGCGATGGATTGCGGCGAAATCATTTTGCCGGTCACGCCGCCGGTGGTGTTGGCTGCGACGGTCAGTTCGGGTACGACGTTGATTTGATGCGCAGTGCTGGCTTGCAGCGAACTGAAGAGCGCGTTGGCGGAAGTGTCCGAACCGGTCAGGAATACGCCCAGCCAGCCGAGGAACGGCGAGAAGAACGGGAATACGGTACCGGTAGCGGCGAGGACGAGTGCCAATGTGGACGACAGGCCTGAATAGTTTGCCACGAATGCGAAGCCGAGTACCAAGCCGATAGACAGGATGGACAGGCGCAGTTCTTTGAGCGTTTCAAAGAAAGTGCTGACGGCTTCGGAAGGTTTCATTTTCAGCAAAGCGGCGGAAACGATGGAAGCAAACAGGATTGCCGTACCGACTGCGCCGAGGAGGTCAATTTTGAACACGGCGGCGTATGGTGTCGGTTCGCTGACGATGGGCGCGGCTTTTTGTACCAAGTTGTGCAGCATCGGCCAGTCGAATTTGATGGTGGCAACGCCCAAAGCCTCTTTAACGCCCTTAATCGTCCACACGCTGACAAAAACGGTCAGGATGGCGAAAGGCGACCAGGCTTTGATGATTTGTCCGGCAGTGTATTCGCCCGCTTTGCGTTCGGCCGGTTTTTTCATGCCGTTGAAGGTGAAGATTTCTTTAGGCTGCCATTTTTTCAGGAAGGCAGACAGGCAGACCAGGCTGACCAATGCAGAGGTCACGTCGGGCAATTCCGGGCCGATGAAGTTGGCGGTAATGAACTGGGTAGTGGCGAAAGATACGCCCGCCACCAATACGGCAGGCCAAGTTTGGCGTATGCCGCGCATACCGTCCATCATGGCGACCAACCAGAAAGGAACGATAATCGACAGGATCGGCAGTTGGCGGCCGGCGACCTGACCGATATGGTAAGGGTCGAGGTTGGACACTTGACCGGCAACCAGGATTGGAATACCCATCGCGCCGAAAGCCACGGGCGCGGTATTGGCAATCAAACACAAACCGGCGGCGTAGAGCGGATTAAAGCCCAAGCCCACCAACAACGAGGCGGTAATCGCCACCGGCGCGCCGAAGCCTGCCGCGCCTTCGAGGAATGCGCCGAAGGAGAAGCCGACCAGCAGCATTTGCAGGCGTTGGTCTTCGGTAATCGAAATCACGGAAGCGCGGATGATGTCGAACTGCCCTGTTTTCACGGTAATTTTATACAGGAACACGGCGGTAACGATAATCCATGCAATCGGCCACAAACCGTAGGCAAAGCCGTACAGCGCGGAAGAAACCGCCATGCCCGCAGGCATTTCGAAGCCTAATATGGCAACGCCAAGCGCAATCAGCAGCGTATAAAGCCCCGCCTGATAACCCTTGAGCTTCAGGATGGTCAGTGCGACGAAGAAAAAGATAATGGGCAGGAGGGCAACGGCAGCCGTCAAATATAGGCTGCCGCCCACTGCGGTATAGTTTTGAATCCAAGTATCCATAGGGAAAATCTCCGAATATTTTTCTAATATATTTTCTTAAATTGGTAAAACCAATTTTGAGAACGGAGGACACTTTACGAAACTTTAATATGGTGGTCAATTATTTTTTCAGGCGACCTGACTGCATCGGCGCAAATTTGTTATTTAATTTTAAATAAAACAAAATATTATATGAATTGTAAAAATGTAGCCTGATGTAGTTTTAAAACACATACGGGTAGGACAAGCCATATTGACGGGATACGGGGCGGTTAATTAGAATACGGCGACATTGGTCATGCCAATTTGGTCATGCTAATTTTGACACAGGTTGCCATTTCAGACGACCTGCCGCATCACATTATCGGATTTGAGTCTTCTTCGCAGAAAAAACATGATGGAAAAGAGGGAATTACAATGACAAAACTGGTTCGTCCGCAAAAAATCAGCGACCAAATATTGTCGATATTGGAGGAACGCATCGCGGCGGGCATTTACGAAGAAGGCGGCAAAATCCCGCCCGAGCGCACGCTGGCGGAAGAATTCGGCGTATCGCGCCCCTCGGTCAGGGTTGCGCTGAACATCCTGATTGCGCGGCAGGTTTTGGAAGCGCGACAGGGCGACGGCTATTACGTTTCCGTCAAACCGCAGCAGGATTTCCTCCAAAGCTGGCAGGAATTGCTCGGCAAACATTCCAACTGGGAAACCGATGTTTTCGATTTCAGCTGCCACATCGAAGGCTGCATGGCGTCGCTGGCTGCCGAACGGCGCACCGATGCCGATTTGAAACGGATTGATTTTTGGCGGCAAAAATTCGAATCCGCCTGCGAAAGCGGCAATCTGGAACATCAAAGCGAAGCTGACGTGAGCTTTCACCAAACTATCGCCGACGCCGCGCACAACATCCTCTTCAGCCACCTCTCCGGCGGCCTGCTCAAAATGCTCTACCGCCAGACGCGTAGCAGCATCATCTACTTCAACCAAACCGAAGACCCGCGCCCCAAGCTGATTGCGCAACACCGCGCCATCTACGAAGCCATACTCGAACGCCGCTCTGCCGATGCCGCCGAAGCCGCCAAAATACACTTAAACTACGTCGCCAACAGCATCTTGCAAAACAGGGAATACAAAAACCGCAACGAACACGCCGACACGCTGGCGCAGAAAGACTTGAAGCGGGTGCAGGACTGGAAGTAGCTTCCTGCCTGACGGAAATAGCAAACAGACACAAAACCCGATTATCCGCCCGCAAGGTCGTCTGAAACCCCAAATACCTGCCTTCGCGGCAGATTCCTACAACACCGAAGGAGTAGAAATGAAACTATCCGAATTGTTCAACCCCAACGAATTTGCCGCGCGTCATTTGAGTTTCGGCGACGAGGCCGCGCTTTTGGAAGCGCTCGGCGAGAAGAGTATGGACGATTTTGTCGGCAACACCGTGCCGCAAAGCATCCGTATGCCGTCCGAACTCGACCTGCCCGAAGCCCTGACCGAGGCGGATGCTTTGGCGAAGTTGAAAGCCATTGCGGCGAAAAACGTGATCAACAAATCCTATATCGGCTTGGGCTACTATCCGACCCGCGTGCCGAACGTGATTTTGCGCAACGTATTGGAAAATCCGGGCTGGTACACCGCCTACACGCCGTATCAGGCGGAAATCGCGCAGGGTCGTTTGGAAGCGTTGCTGAACTTCCAGCAGGTGTGTATCGATTTGACCGGTTTCCCCGTGGCGGGCGCGTCTTTGTTGGACGAGGCGACCGCCGCCGCCGAAGCGATGGCGATGGCGCACCGCGTGGGCAAGGTGAAATCCGAGCGTTTCTTCGTGGACGAGCGCGTCTATCCGCAGACTTTGGACGTGATGAAAACCCGCGCCAAATATTTCGGCTTCGAGCTGGTGGTCGGCGATTTTGCCAAAGCGGATGAAGGCGAATACTTCGGCGCGCTGTTCCAATACGTCGGCAAAGACGGCGACGTACAAGACTTGCAAAGCGTCATAGGTCGTCTGAAAACCAAAGGCACGATTGTTGCCGTTGCCGCCGACATCATGAGCTTGGTCTTGCTGAAATCGCCTGCCGAATTGGGCGCGGACATTGCATTGGGCAACACCCAACGCTTCGGCGTACCGATGGGCTTCGGCGGGCCGCACGCCGCTTATTTCGCGTTTAAAGACGAGTTCAAACGCTCCGCACCCGGCCGCATCATCGGCGTATCCAAAGACGCATCGGGCAAACCCGCGCTGCGCATGGCGCTATCGACCCGCGAACAACACATCCGCCGCGAAAAAGCGACATCCAATATTTGTACCGCACAGGCATTGCTGGCGAACTTGGCGGGCATGTACGCCGTTTATCACGGCCCCGAAGGCGTGAAACGCATCGCCAACCGCATTCACGCACTGGCTTCCGTTTTTGCCGACGCGCTGGTTTCAGACGGCCTCAAAGTGGTTCACGAAGTCTTCTTCGATACCGTCGCCGTTGATTTCGGCAGCAAAGAAAAAGCGGACAAAGCGTTCCAAACCGCTTTGGAACTGGGCTACAACCTGCGCCGCGTCAGCGACACCCAAATCACCGCCGCCTTCCACGAAACATCGGTGCGCGAAGACCTTGCCGTGTTGTACTACGCCTTCACCGGCAACAACACCTTCACGCTTTCAGACGACGTCAAAGGTCGTCTGAAAACCGAATTCCTGCGCCAAGACAATATCTTGCAACATCCCGTGTTCAACCGTTACCACACCGAACACGAAATGCTGCGCTACCTGAAGAAACTCGAAGACCGCGATTTGGCGATGAACTGCAGCATGATTTCGCTGGGCAGCTGCACCATGAAGCTCAACGCCACCGCCGAAATGCTGCCGATTACTTGGGCGGAGTTCTCCGACATCCACCCCTACGCCCCCGAAACCCAAACCGCAGGCTACCGCGAACTCTTGACCGACATGGAAAACAGCCTGAAAGCCATCACCGGCTTTGACGCGATTTCCTTCCAGCCCAACTCCGGCGCGCAGGGCGAATACAGCGGTATGCTCGCCATCCGCCGCTATCAGGAAGCCCAAGGTGAAGCGCAGCGCAACATCTGCCTGATTCCCAAATCCGCCCACGGCACCAACCCTGCCACCGCCGCCATGCTCGGTTTGAAAGTCGTCGTCGTCGATACCGACGAACACGGTAACGTCAACATCGACGATTTGAAAGCCAAAGCCGAGCAATACCGCGACGCCTTGTCCGCCATCATGATTACCTACCCGTCCACCCACGGCGTGTACGAAGAAGGCATCCGCGACATCTGCCGCATTATCCATGAAAACGGCGGACAAGTTTACATGGACGGCGCCAACCTCAACGCCCAAATCGGCATCATGCAGCCCGCCGAAGTCGGCGCGGACGTGTTGCACATGAACCTGCACAAAACCTTCTGTATCCCCCACGGCGGCGGCGGCCCGGGCATGGGTCCCATCGGACTGAAAGCCCACCTCGCTCCGTTTGCACCGGGACACGCCTTGACCGACACCCACAGCGCCAGTACCGACCAAACCGCCGTTGCCGCCGCAGCGTTCGGTTCCGCGTCCATCCTGCCGATTACTTGGATGTACCTGACCATGATGGGCAAACAAGGCATGGAGCATGCAACGCGCTGGGCATTGCTCAACGCCAACTACGTCGCCAAACGCCTGAGCGAAGACTATCCCGTTCTCTACACAGGCAAAAACGGCCGCGTCGCGCACGAATGCATCGTTGATTTGCGCCCGCTCAAAGCCGAAAGCGGCATCACCGAAACCGACATCGCCAAACGCCTGATGGACTACGGCTTCCACGCCCCGACCGTCTCCTTCCCCGTTGCCGGCACGCTGATGATCGAGCCGACCGAAAGCGAGAGCAAAGCCGAACTCGACCGCTTCATCGCCGCCCTGAAACAAATCAAACAGGAAGTGTTGAAAGTCGAGCGCGGCGAATGGCCGAAAGACGACAACCCGCTGGTCAACGCCCCGCACACCGCCGCCGACGTAACCGGCGAGTGGGCGCATCCGTACTCCCGCGAAGAAGCCGTCTTCCCGCTGCCTTTCGTGCGCGAAAACAAATTCTGGCCGAGCGTCAACCGCGTGGACGACGTGTACGGCGACCGGAATTTGGTCTGCACCTGCCCGCCGATGGAAGCGTATGAAGATTAGGGTTTGACATGAAGAAAGGTCGTCTGAAAATTTCAGACGACCTTTGTTTTAAAAAACGTTCATTCAGAAGGTAGCGTGGTTACGCCTTATCTGTTTGTCAGTTTTATTTTTTCTTGCCAAAAATCAGGGACAACACTGACAAAATCAGGAAACCGACAAACAGGATTTTAGCGATACCTGCCGCGCTGCCTGCAATACCGCCAAAGCCCAGTACGGCTGCAATAATGGCGATGACGAAGAAAACAACTGCATAATGAAGCATGGTTTTTTCCTTTCTGTTTGGTGTGCAAACGGTTTGATATGCAAACGGTTGAGAATAACCTGTCCGTTTTTTTGTGGGATTTAACAGTTTTAATTGCTTAATCAACTATCTTATTGATTAATTTCATACTCACGGATGTAACCGCTTGTAGTACACCTTATCGGATAACTTCCAACTTAGCAAACCGTAACAATACAAATTTTCAAGAAATCTGCCCAATTATGAAATAACCAAACAAAGAATCAACGGTTTATATACAGACGTTAAGTTTTGAAAACATTTATATTTTATCGATTTATTAGCATTTAAAAAATTCTTTTTTAAAATCAACAAAAAATAAAAAATAATATATTTATATAAAGTAATGCCAAACCTGCCGTTCAAATCATCATAAAAACGGCTCAGAAAAACAACAGGTCGTCTGAAACGCCGACGCCGCCTTCCTTATTGATTGTTTTTTTGAAACGATTTCGTTATATAGCGGATTAACTTTAAACCAGTACGGCGTTGCCTCGCCTTGCCGTACTATCTGCGGCTTCGTCGCCTTGTCCTGATTTAAAGTTAATCCACTATAAAACAAACCATCCTTTGCCCTTTTCAGACGACCCGACAGGAAACCCGCCATGCAAAACATCCGCGCCGCCGCCGTGCAAATGATTTCGTCCACCGACCCCGATGCCAACATTAACACCATGAAACGCCTCGTGCGCCAAGCCGCAAAGCAAGGCGCGGACTGGGTGCTGCTGCCCGAATATTGGCCGCTGATGGGGCGTAAGGATACCGACAAACTGGCTTTCGCCGAACCTTTAGTCGGCGGCAATTTTAGCGAAACTCGCTACGCTCGTTTTCAGACGACCTTGAGCGAAACGGCAGCGGAATGCGGCGTGGTGCTTTTTGGCGGCACGATTCCGCTGCGAAGCCCCGAAGCGGGCAAAGTGATGAACACGATGTTGGTGTATGACCGCGACGGCACGCAAATCGGGCTGTACCACAAAATGCACCTGTTCGGTTTCTCAGGCCTGGGCGAACGCTATGCCGAGGCGGACACCATCACCGCGGGCGGCGATGTGCCGAAATTGACTGCCGACGGTGTGCCGCTTGCCGCAGGCGTGTGCTACGACTTGCGCTTTCCCGAATTTTTCCGCGCCCAGCAGCCGTTTGACGTTTTGCTGCTGCCCGCCGCCTTCACTTACACGACAGGCAAAGCGCATTGGGAATTGCTGCTGCGCGCCCGCGCGGTGGAAAACCAATGCTACGTCATCGCTTCGGCGCAAGGTGGCGAGCACGAAAGCGGCAGGCGCACATTCGGCCATAGTATGATTATCGACCCGTGGGGCGAGATCTTGGACGTATTGTCCGAAGGCGAGGGCATCGTCATCGCCGATTTGGACGCTGCTAGGCTGCAAAGCGTGCGCACCAGACTGCCTGCGTTGAAGCACAGATTATTAAAATAAAAACAATTCCTCCCCAAGCACCGCCATTTTCGCCTTAAATCCTATGATATATTGATTTTATCGCAACAAAATTAATCCAAAGTAATATGAAATTGACAATTAATTTTGCATTTATAATATTAGCAGGTACAATTTCAGACTATCTTGTCCATTATTTCAAACTATGATTGATATTTGGGGACAGCAGACAAAATAAGACCGTTTCAAACGGTCTATTGCATTTCATAAAAGGGATATCAAGGATGCTCCAAGCTAAAATTGTCGTTATCGGCAGTATTAATATGGATTTAGTTACCCGCGCTTCAAAATTTCCCAGAGCGGGTGAAACATTACTGGGAAGCTCGTTTCACCGCTTCATGGGCGGCAAGGGCGCAAACCAAGCGATTGCAGCGGCACGTTTGGGGGCAGACGTCTGTATAGTCGGCGCGGTCGGCGATGACGATTTCGGCTATGAAATGACCACCAACCTCTGCCGCGAAGGCATCTTTACCGAACACATCCAAACCCTCACCGGCCTGCCCAGCGGCATGGCAAACATTACCGTTGCCGACGATGAAAACGCCATCATCGTTATCGCCGGAGCCAATATGGGGCTGACGGTTGCCGACATCGAAAACGCCGAGCAGCAAATCGCCTCCGCCGATGTGGTTTTGAGCCAGCTCGAAATTCCGATGGACTGCGTCATCGCCGCCGCAAAATTGGCGAAGAAATACGGCAAGCCCTTTATCCTCAACCCGGCTCCCGCCCAATTCCTGCCTTCGGAATTATGGGAATTGGTCACCCTTCTGACCCCCAACCGCTACGAACTTGCCGACTGCCTCGGTCTGTCTCAAGACTTGAATCCCGAAGAGCTGATTCTAAAAGCCCCCTGTCCCGTCCTGATGACCATGGGCGACAAAGGCGCAGTCTATAAAGACGGAAAAGACGGTTTGCGTTATGTTTCCAGCTTTAAAGTGGACACTGCCGATACCACCGGCGCCAGCGACGCATTCAACGGCGCATTGTCCGTCTTCTGGAATCAAGGCATCGAAACCGCCGTCCGCAAGGCATGTGCCGCCGCCGCGCTTTCCATTACCCAAGACGGCGCGCAAAACGGGATGCCTTTCAAAGAAGAATTGGAACAATTCCTCGCAGCGCACAAATAAATCCATATTCACGTTATCAAACAGTCAAAAGGTCGTCTGAAACCCATCTTCCGGCGTTTCAGACGACCTTTATTAATCTTAAAGATGATTGAGCCGCATTATAGTGGATTAACTTTAAACCAGTACGGCGTTACCTCGCCTTGTCCTGATTT
>JVVZ01000297.1:0-2127 GCA_001062585.1 Neisseria meningitidis | reverse complement strand
CTTCAGCACCTTAGAGAATCGTTCTCTTTGAGCTAAGTCGAGGCAACGCCGTACTGGTTTAAAGTTAATCTACTATATCCTCTCTATTCGCAACCCCATCACGTTCCTTCTATTGTTAAGAGGCTGCCATGATGAAATTACCTTGGCAGCCTCTTATATCGTACTTTTAACTTGTTTTGTTTTATATGAAGTTATGGACGCATTCTAAAGACATTACTTACTTGACCGTTATAGATACGGACTCAGGGTTTGGCGCAAAATTTCCATATCTGTAACCTTCGTAATGTTTGCCTTACCCAGACGATCCAAACCAATAAAGCGCATGACGCCGCCACTCACTTTTTTATCATGACTCATGTGCTCTATCCATTTTTCAAATTCGAACTTCGGCGGTGCCGATGGTAATTTTGCAGCCTCAAGCAATGCTGCAATACGAAGCGTATCTGCCTCATGAATTTTACCCAGTTTCTCGGATAACCGTCCTGCCAACACGCATCCCGCGGCTACTGCTTCGCCATGCAGCCACACGCCATAACCCATTTCTGCTTCAATGGCATGCCCAAAAGTATGCCCCAGATTCAACCATGCACGAATCCCTTGTTCTGTCTCATCTTGAGCCACAATCTCAGCTTTCATTTTGCAACAATGGTACACAGCCTGCGCAAGTTTCTCCTGATCCTGCATCATTAAATCGGTCATGTGCTGCTCTAACCACTCAAAAAACTCAATATCGCCAAGCGCGCCGTATTTAATGACCTCTGCCATACCGGCAGATAATTCGCGTTGCGGAAGCGTTTTAAGCGTAGATAAGTCCGCCAGTACAGCCTTAGGTTGATAAAACGCGCCTATCATGTTTTTCCCAAGCGGATGGTTGATTGCCGTCTTACCGCCAACTGAGGAATCGACTTGACTTAACAATGTAGTCGGTACTTGGATAAATGGGGCGCCACGTTGATAAGTTGCTGCCGCAAAACCAACCATATCGCCAATGACCCCTCCTCCCAATGCGATCAAGGTCGTTTTGCGCTCTGCCCTATTTTGCATTAAACCGTCAAAAATAAGATTGAGCGTTTGCCAATTTTTATATTCTTCCCCATCAGGCAGAGTAATACTGAAACTGGGAATACCTAATCTATCCAAGGTCGTCTGAAAAGATTCTAGATATAAGGGCGCAATCGTCTCATTCGTAACAATAGCCACCTTATTACTTAAATATGGCTTTAATAAAACATCAGCTTGTTCAATAAGATGATTTCCGATAAAAACAGGATACTGATGGGAGGGAGTTTGAACGGTCAGGGTACGCATTTTGATTCCTTTTTAATCTTTAGTTCCTGGCTCTCATTTAGGGTCGTCTGAAAACCTATATCGTTACTCACTGATAACAAATCTATTATCGATTTAACGCCTCAAACAACCGTTTCACCGTTTTTGCACAGCTGTCGGACTCGATCACAATGTGCGCAGTATTTCGATATAAAGGATCACGGGCATTATAGAGCTCTTGCAACTTAGCAAGCGGGTTCTCTACCTGCAACAAAGGGCGGCCGTTATCATAACGGGTCCGCTCTAACAGAACCTCAGGCGAGGCATGAAGATACACGACCGTACCATTTCGTCGCATATTTTGCCTGTTTTCCTCACGCAAAACCGACCCTCCTCCTGTTGATAAAATAATATCCTTCATCGCAGTCAATTTCTTGAGCATAGCAGTCTCTCGATTGCGAAACCCTTGCTCACCTTCCATCTCAAAGATGATGGGGATAGAGACACCTGATGTCGTACAAATCTCATGATCACTATCATAAAACGGACGATCCAACATTTGGGCAATATACCGCCCCAAAGTGGTTTTCCCTGCACCCATCAAGCCAATTAATATTAAATTACCGTTGATTTTTTCCATAAAAAGCATTTTATACGATACTCAGCATTATTTGTGCCACCCTTCCAAACTCGTGTCTGCAAACACCATGCTCCGATTTTTAATCCGTTGATTCTAATTGTTTTTAATTTCAGACTTCTAAAAGTCTTTGGCTATTATATTTGACGCACAAATCCTGACCATCAAATTGAATATAGTGGATTAACTTTAAACCAGTACGGCGTTGCCTCGCCTTGCCGTAC
>JVVZ01000296.1:0-7768 GCA_001062585.1 Neisseria meningitidis | reverse complement strand
TGCCGGCGCACTATGCCGACTACGTCCCCGCCAAATAGCGCGTTCACGTCCGTTTCGTCAAATACGTATTTAGTGTGGCAAAAGTCGCAATCGATTTGGATACTGCCTTGTTCTGCAACAATACCGCCAACTTCTTCTCCGCCTAACATAAGCAGCATATCGCTGACTTTGCCGTGTGAGCAGGTGCAGGCAAATTCGATACTTTCGGGATCGAAAACCCGGGGAGGGGTTTCATGATAGAGCCGATAGAGAACGTGTTGTGCGTCTAGGGCAGTTAGCTCTTTCGGTGTCAGCGTTTGGGTCAGTGTGCTGATGAGTTCCCATGATTCGGTGTCTAGTTCTTCTTCGGGCAGACGTTGTACCAGCAATCCTCCGCTGACATGATCTGAAGCGGCGAGAACGATGTGGGTATCGAGTTGCTCGGAACGTTTGATATAGTTCATGAGCATTTGGGCGATATTGTCGCCTTCAAGCGGGACAACGCCTTGCCAAGGTTCAGCATCTTTGGGTTGATGTGTGAGTACGAAAACGCTGTTGCTGCCCAAAAGGTCGGTCAGGCTTTCGTCATCACGGATATCGGCGGCCTCATCCCAGCGGGCGGTAGCGCGAACGGTGTTGTCGGATGTGGCTTCGACCACAAGCATTTTCAGACGACCTTGTCCTTGTACTTGGACAATGAGCGTACCTTCGTTTTTAAGGTTGCTGGAGAGAAGCGCACCCGCCGCGAGGAGTTCGCCTAATGCCCGGCGGATAGCGGCAGGGTAGTGTTTTTGTCCGGCGATGTGTTCCCACACGTTTTCAAGGCGGACGTGCAGACCGCGCACAGGCATATCGTCAAAGATGAAACGCGTGCGGATATCAGCATGGTTGATGTCGGTTTGCGGCATAAATTCCTCTGTTTTTCTGAATGATGGGTTGACGGCTATATGGTTGCGCTTGCAGAGAAATCAAGGGACTTTATAATCTGTCTTGCGTTCTTAACCTTTTGCTTTTAATCACCATGTTCTACCTCTACCAATCCAACCGCCTCGAATCGCTAGCCGCCCTGTTTGCCGGAATCCAAAGGGTCAGGCCGCTTGAGTCTGCTTTGGCGGCGGAACAGATTGTGGTGCAGAGTCAGGGGATGCGGCGTTATTTGAGTGTTTATCTGGCGCGCGAACTGGGGGTGGCGGCGAATTTGCAATTCAGCCTGCCGGCGGGTTTGACGTGGCAGTTGATGCAGAAGCTGATCCCCGATATTCCCGCGCTCAGTCCGTTTTCGCCGGAGGTAATGCGCTGGCGGCTTTTGGATTTGTTCCGCAGCGAGCGTTTTCAGACGGCCTCTGAATTTGAAAACGTCCGTTCTGTCTTGCAAAGCTATTTGGGCAGCGGCGAGTCGGCGGATTATCAGTTGGCGGGGCAGTTGGCGGATATTTTCGACCAGTATCTGGTGTACCGACCGCAGTGGATTGATGCCTGGCAGGAAGGCAAACTTCTGGGACTGGGCGAGGACGAGGTCTGGCAGGCGCAGCTTTGGCGCTATTTGGACGACGGCAACCAATCCGCGCCGCACCGTGTGGCGCTGTGGGAAAAGCTGCTGTCGTCTTTGGATAAGGCGCACCTGCCCGAACGGTTTTTCGTGTTCGGCATTTCGACGATGGCGCCGATGTATTTGCAGCTTTTGCAGAAAATTTCGGAACATTGCGATGTGTTTGTGTTCGCGCTCAATCCGAGCGGCCAGTATTGGGGCAATGTGATTGAGGCGGCGCAGCTGTTGAAGGGCGGCGACGATGCGGATTTGTCGCAAACGGGGCATCCGCTGTTGGCATCGCTGGGCAAGCAGGGGCGTGATTTTTTTGATTTTCTGACGGAAATCGGCTTGGAGGAGCAGCCTGTGTTTGAAGAGGTTTCAGACGACACGCTGCTGCACTGCCTGCAAAACGATATTCAAAACCTGCGTATGCCGTCTGAACACAGCCGCACGGATTTGCTGGGCGACGGCTCCGTCCGTATCGTGTCGGCACACAGCCCCCTGCGAGAATTGCAGATTTTGAAGGACAAGCTGTTGCGGATTCTGCACGAACATCCCGACTGGCAGCCGCACGATATTGCCGTTTTGACGCCGAACATCGAACCGTACAGCCCGTTTATCGAGGCGGTGTTCGGGCAGGCGCAGGGCGGGACGCAGGCTTTGCCGTATTCGGTGTCGGACGTGAAACTCAGCCGCCGCCAGCCGCTGCTTTACGCGCTGGAGCAGACGCTGGATTTGCTGGAAAGCCGGTTTGAAGTCGATAAAGTGTTGCCGCTGTTGGAAAGCGGTTTGGTGCTGCGCCGTTTTGGGTTGACGGCGGACGATTTGCCGCTGCTGCACGACACCATTGCCGAATTGAACGTGCATTGGGGTTTGGACGGAACGATGCGCGGCGCGGCGGACAATCTGTTCACTTGGCAGCAGGCGTTGGAACGCATCGTGTTGGGCTGGATGTTGCCCGACGACGGCAGCCCGCTCTGGCAAAACGTCAGCGCGTGGCACGGCGATGTCAACCGCCTCGATGTGTTCGGCCGCTTTGCCGCCTTTATCCGCACGCTGTCCCGCCTCGCCGCCGAGTGGCGCAAACCCGCAGCGGCTGAGGAGTGGACAGAACGCTGCCGCGATTTGGTGCAGTCATTATTCCTGCCCGACGCTGACGATCAATACGCCTTGCAGCAGTTTGAGCAGGCGTTGGCAAAATGGCAGGAAGAAACCGCGTTGGCAGGCTTTCGCGGTACTTTGCCGCAACACACGGTCATCCGCCACATCCGCCGCTTCTTAGGCAGCGAAAGTCAGGCAGGATTCCTGCGCGGCGGCATCACCTTTTGCAGCATGGTGCCGATGAGGAGCCTGCCGTTTAAAGTCATCTGCCTGTTGGGGCTGAACGACGGCGATTTCCCGCGCAACACCAAAGCCGCCGTGTTCGACCTGATTGCCAAACATCCGCAAAAAGGCGACCGCGCCCGCCGCGACGACGACCGCTACCTCTTCCTCGAAGCCATCATCAGCGCGCGCGACATCCTTTATCTTTCCTACGTCGGCCGCAGCATCCGCAACGACGACGAACTCGCCCCGTCCGCCCTCGTCAGCGAACTCATCGACACCATCGCCGCCATGACCGGACGGCGCAGCAAAGGGCTGGCGGAACACTGGGTTGAGCAACACCCCCTGCAACCGTTCTCCCACCGCTATTTCATCGCAGACAAAATTTCAGACGACCTCTTCAGCACGCGGCAGGACTACGCCGAAGCCCTCAACCGCCCGCGCGAACAGGCGCGTCCGTTTTTCAGCGAAGCCCTCGAAGAAAACAGCCCCGCACCGACCGTCTGGCAGGACGACTTCATCCGCTTCTGGAAAAATCCCGTCAAAGCATGGCTGCAACAAACCCTAGGCTGGCGCGAACCCTACCGCGACGAAGCATGGGAATCCGCCGAACCCTTCGAGCCGCAACGCGCCGACAAAATCGCCGCCACCTACCTCGACGCCCGCCGCCACAACCAAGACTTTCAAGAAACCGCCGTCCGCCTCGACGCCGAAAGCCTGTTGCCCGCCGGTGAACTGGGTAAATTGTGGCAGCAGAATTTCCAAGCCGCCGCCAAACGCATAGACGGCGCATTGCTGCAAAGCCCCAAACTGCCGCCCTTCGCCTACGAAATCCCGTTCGACGGGCAAACCCTGCAAGGCAGCCTCGCCAACCTGTACCAATGCGGCCAAGTGTTCTACCTCGACCGCAAACCCAACGCCCCGCAACGCATCGCCCTCCTGCTCGAACATTTAATTTTTTGCGCGGTGGAATCTCAGACAACCGAAACCTGCCAAACCCATATCGTTCAGCCCGAAGAAACAACGATTTATCCCGAAATATCCAGCAACCACGCGCAACAAATGCTGCAAAAATGGCTGACGTTCTTCAACCTCGGACAAACGCGCCCGCTGCCTTTCTTCGCCAAAACCAGCCTCGCCGCCGCCGAAGCCTACGGCAAAAAACAGAGCTGGGAAGATGCCCTGAACAAAGCCAGGGAAAGCTATCACGGCAATAAAGTCAGCAAAGGGCAAAAAGACTATACCGAAGTCGCCTTAGTGTTCGGCAACGAAGACACCGAGCCGGTAGAAGGAGCGTTGTTCCAAAGATTGGTGGAAGAGCTGCTGATACCGCTGCTGGACGCGGTAAAGGAAGAATCGTCGGATGCGGCATAGAGGCCGAAAATCGGAAGAGGTCGTACCACAGGCAGGCTGCGCACTCTGAAACGCAAAAGGAGCAAATGATGTTGAAACATTTTATTGCGATCGCTGTCGCCGTTTTATTGAGTCAAGCGGCGTACAGCCAAGCCAAACCGAGATCAGCCATGTACACCGACTACACCGCCATCGTTGAAGATAAATGCGCCATCGCGGCAGACGGTGGCAGCATGATGCTGACCGTGCGCAACGCGGCTGGTAAGGAAACGGTTTTCTTTATCAACCGCGGTTTTGATGTCAAAAATACGCCTAAGTACAACCAAGTCCGTGATGACAAAGGGCATAAGCTGAGCAACGAGGAGAAAAAGCAGTTGTTTGCGCACTTGAAGACTTTAAAAACAAGGTGCAGCAGCGAGGACTGTGCCGAGTTTGTGGATTCGTTTGTCAGGTAAGCCGCATATCGTTTCGGCTGGCGTTGCTGGTTTTCAGACGACCTTGGACTTCAAGAACTTATTTGATAAACGAAATCCGGTTTCAGGAATGCAGGTTGATATGGCGCGCCATTTCCAATGCGGTAGCGACGGCGGTCATGAGGCTGCCTGAGTCTGCTTTGCCCGTTCCAGCAAGGTCGAGGGCGGTACCGTGATCGACCGAGGTGCGGATAAAGGGCAGTCCGAGCGTGACGTTGACGCCTTGCCCGAAGCCCGCGTATTTGAGCGTGGGCAGCCCTTGGTCGTGATACATCGCTAAAACGGCATCGGCGTCTTTGAGTAAAAAGGGCTGGAATACCGTATCGGCGGGATACGGGCCGCGTGCGTCTATGCCTTCGCTTTGCAGCTGCTTGAGCGCGGGGATGATGATGTCGATTTCTTCATGGCCGAGATGGCCGTTTTCGCCTGCGTGCGGATTCAGTCCGGTCACTAGGATGCGGGGGCGGGCGATGCCGAATTTGTCGCGCAGGTCGGCATGAAGGATGCGGGTTACGGATTCGACCAGCGGGCGGGTAATGGCGGCGGCGATATCTTTGAGCGGAAGGTGGGTAGTGACGAGCGCCACCCGTAATCCGCCGCCCGCGAGCATCATGACGACTTGTTCGGTTTGGCTTTTTTCGGCGAGGTATTCGGTGTGGCCGCTGAAGAAATGATCGCTGGCGTGTCCGTCGTTGATGACGCCTTTGTGCAGCGGCGCAGTAACCATGCCGTCGAAGAGGTCGTCTGAAATGCCTTGATAGGCAGCGTCCAGCAGTTTGAGGACGTAGGCGGCATTGGCGGGATTGAGTTTGCCCGCTTGGCAGGGCGCGGCTAAAGGAATGTGCAACACTTCCAATATGCCGCGTTCGGGCTTGCCGCCCTGCGGGTCGAAATCTTGCAGGGTGATGGTTTTGCCTAATTGTTCGGCACGGCTTTGCAGCAGATTTTTGTCGCCCAGCACGATGCAGCGGCACGGCAAATCGGCAAACGCCAAATCCAAGCAGATATCGGGGCCGATGCCGGCAGGTTCGCCCGAAGTCACGGCTAAAACAGGTAAAGTCATGCGGATTCCTTATGGAATGAATCTGTTGCAGAAAAATGAAAACAGCGTTGTACGGTATAGTTGAGGTCGTCTGAAAACTTTTCAGACGACCTTTAGCTTATGCCCGCATCAGGCTGCGGTAGGCATTTTGTTTCAAAACAAGCACCAGCCAGCCGAGTGCGAATGCGGTCGGGTAAAACCACAGCATCCGATTGCCGCCAAGCGGCAGGATAAGCGTCAGCATACATGCCAGTACGCCGAAACCCAAAGGCGTCCAAATATCATCCCGTTCGGTATAGTCGGCGCATCGCTGCGGCAGCGTCAGCATCCAAACCAGTGCGGAGGCGAATGAAGCGACTGCTCTGATAGGGAGGGATGCGTTGGGCGAACAAGGTACCAGCAGGAATTGCGCCTGTTTTTTTGACAGATGGGGATGGAACGACCGTAGATACAGATTGGTGTTGAACCACAACAATATCATCAAAGCCGTCAGGATAAGCAATACCGAGTTGCCCGCCGTTTGCTCCAAATGTTTGTTTAGCACATTGATTATCGGAAACATGGACATCAAGGACAGATTGACCGTCAGACCGCCGACAATACTCCGTTCGCTTTTGATGTAGGAGAAAAAGGTACACCATGAATATATCCATGCGAGTACGGTCAGCAGGAAGAACATTACCGAACCGGTCGGGGTCAGGCACACCGCGGTCATCACGACAGGCAATACGAAAGCGCGTACAATCGCCGCTTTTTTAAACACAAAAGTCGCCGTGAAGAGTTTGTAGAGAGACGGCAGCCATGTGAAAAATATACTTCGGCAGACATTGACCAAGAAACACAAGAGCGCCAGCGTGAGGGTGGAGACGAGGGCCAACGAATAATACGCCTCGATATAGGCGGATAAAGCGTCATCGGCTGCCGCTGTAAACATGGCGACGAATATCGCCACAATCGGCAGCACAATCCGCATCTGCCGCCATGATTGCGCTTTCTGTAAAACAGACGTCAGTTTCGTCTTGCGCCTCATCAGCGCCGTGCGTACGGATGGCGATATTTCTTCCTGTAAAGCCGTGTTCAGGAGAAACGCATTCACCGTTGCCCGCATATCGCGCCCTTGCTCGGTCAGGCGGTTCAAGCTGTGCAAGAGCGGGAATTTGCCATTGGCGTTGTCAGATAAAACTTCCGCCGCATTGATGCAGTCATAAACCCACTCCAGCTCGTCCGTGTTCATACGGTGGAGGACTTCGCGGCTCTCGTGCCAGCGGAAATAAGACGCCCATTGCGCCCATACGATGATATTTGAAATATACCGATCGCGCAGAAAATCCAAAAAATCCCAAGCAATATATTCCGATTCGCCCAAAGGCAGCCGGTCCAATAAAGCGCGGATGTCGGGCCAGGAGCGTTCCAACGCCTCACTTTTCCCTTCATCTTGAATGCGTCCGATTTCCGCCAAAATATAATCCGCATCTACGCCATCGTATCCATGGTATGAATAAGCCTCGGCAGTTGCGCCGCTATATCCGTAGGGGTCGTCTGAAACATCAGTTTCTTCAATATGGTCTGTTTCTGCGTCTTTCCATGTATCGTGCGGATAGGCTTGGGTCGACTCATATGCCGCCGCCCCGTCAACATATTCAGTCTGTGCTTCATCAAGGTCGTCTGAAACATCCGCCTCATCGTTATCGGCATGATCCCAAGACCAATCGTCTGCGTCCTCTTCCTCGTCGATGTAGGGCGCACGCGCCAAAGCCTCATCAAATGCCTCGCGCAGCCGCTGATATCCCTCCGCGTCATCGTCCGGACGCGTCGATTTCAACAGCTTCGCATAAGCGCGCCTGATGGCACGTTCGTCACCGGTAGGCGCAATGTGCAGAATTTCCCAGCAATCCATAGATTTCCTTGTTGTGGTATGAGCAGCGGCAAGTCATCAAGTATACAGCCTGGCTTGGTTCAAATTCAAAGGAAACGATACCGATATCGGCAGAACACAACGCCACTTGCCTTCAAAATATAGTGGATTAACTTTAAACCAGTACGGCGTTACCTCGCCTTAGCTCAAAG
>JVVZ01000295.1:0-9435 GCA_001062585.1 Neisseria meningitidis | reverse complement strand
CTGTTCATGCCGATAGTTTACAGCAGAGGCTGAGACAATGAACACGTTCTAAGAAACGAAATTAAACAAAGAGATGATTTCACGTGTCAATCTTGCGGTATTTCTATTTATGATGAGCCACATTTATTGTTAGAAATTGATCATATTATCCCAGTATCTAAAGGTGGTATGACAGAATATTCAAATTTACAAACATTATGCTGGAAATGTAACCGCTCTAAATCTAATAAAATAATGGTTGTTGATAACGCGGTGGATAATTAGGCAGAATGTTTACCGTTGCCGCCAAAAACATGGTCTAGAAAGTAACCATGCTCGACAAATACTGGAAGAAAGATTCCTTAGGAAAAACACAATGATCTTAAATGAAAAACAACAAAAATCCGTCAGCAAATTCCTTAGCCTGATCTTGCGTCACAGACCCGAGCAAATCGGAATTACTTTGGACAAAAACGGCTGGGTGGATATTGATATCCTGCTGGCACAAGCAAATCACCCCAAGCACAACTTTACCGGTGTTGCATTGACGTACGATACTTTAATGGAAATCGTTGAAAACAATGATAAAAAACGATTTACCGTATCAGAAGACGGCAAGCGTATTCGTGCCGCGCAAGGGCATTCGACAAAACAGGTTGAGATCCAGTATTGTGCAACGACACCACCTGATATCCTATATCACGGCACAGCGGAAAAATCGGTACAGTCGATATTTGGTCAAGGGCTACATTCAGGCTCACGCCATTTCGTCCATCTTTCGGCAGATATCGAAACCGCAATCAAAGTCGGTTCCCGACATGGTAAACCCGTAGTGTTAACCATCAATACCGCAGCCATGCTTGCCGATGGTCATCAGTTTTACCTCGCAGACAACGGCGTTTGGCTGACTGAAAAGGTTCCGTCGAAGTTTATTGCCAAGTTGTGAATTTAGTTTGATTTTTTTTGTAAATCCAAATAATTAATGAAGTCGGATACAAATTCTGATACAAATATCGATCAAAGTGATGTTTGTGTGGTGAGCAAAATCAATAAAGATGAAATTCAAAAATGTACGCCGGGCAAACTTATATTCCTTTCACCACAAACATGGGGTAGTGAAAAAGTTCCTATCGAATTGTCAGCATTTTTCTGCGATACCAATCATCAAGTCATCTACAACAATAGCGGTGTACTGTGTGTCTATACAGACAAACGCATGCATAAAATTAAATAGTTCGCACTTGGAAAAATCCGCCTGTAAAAATAAGGGGCGGATTTTGTTTGTGAGTAACTTATTATCTGTTACATTAGTTCGCATAATGTATATTATGTTAAATAATATGGATTGATTCAAGTTTCCCAACATTCTTTCTACAGTTCTACCCATCTCTCTTCGTACCTATCACAGAGCTTTTTAAAATCAGTTAAAATACACGACTTGATTTTATTTTTCCCTATTTCCTTATGAACATCTTATCCGTAGAAAACGCTTCCTTTGCCGTCGGCCATGTCGCCCTGCTCGACAAAACTTCCTTCCAACTCGACAGCGGCGAAAAAATCGGCTTAATCGGCCGCAACGGCGCGGGTAAGTCTTCGTTTCTGAAAATCCTCGCCGGCGTGCAGAAGCTCGACGACGGGCAGATTATCGTTCAAAACAACCTCAAAATCGTTTATGTGCCGCAGGAATCATTTTTTGATAAGGAAGCCACCGTATTCGACACCGTCGCCGAAGGCTTGGGCAAAATCCGCGACCTGCTGGGCCGTTACCACCGCGTCAGCCATAAGTTGGAACACAATTCAGACGACGTTTTATTGAAAGAACTCAACGAATTGCAGCTTGAAATCGAAGCGAAGGACGGTTGGAAGCTGGATGCGGCGGTAAAGCAGACTTTGGGCGAACTCGGTTTGCCGGAAAACGAAAAAATCGGCAACCTCTCCGGCGGGCAGAAAAAGCGCGTCGCCTTGGCGCAGGCTTGGGTGCAGAAGCCCGACGTATTGCTGCTGGACGAACCGACCAACCATTTGGACATCGACGCGATTATCTGGCTGGAAAACCTGCTCAAAGCGTTTGAAGGCAGCCTGGTCGTGATTACCCACGACCGCCGTTTTCTGGACAACATTGCTACGCGCATTGTCGAACTCGACCGCGGCATTCTGCGCTCCTATCCCGGCTCGTTCTCCAAATACAGCGAGAAAAAAGCGCAAGAGTTGGCAGTCGAGGCGGAACATAACCGCTTATTTGACAAATTTCATGCTCAAGAAGAAGCATGGATACGCAAAGGCATCGAAGCGCGCCGCACCCGCAACGAAGGACGCGTGCGCCGTTTGGAAGAACTGCGCCGCCAGCGTGCCGAACGCCGCAACGTACAAGGACAGGTCAACTTCAAACTCGACAGTGGCGAGAAAAGCGGCAAAATCATCGCCGAGCTGGAACACGCCTCGTTTGCCTATGGCGACAAAGTCATCATGGACAAATTCTCCGCCATCTTGCAGCGCGGCGACAAAATCGGCTTAATCGGCCCCAATGGTATCGGCAAAACCACCTTCCTCAAGCTGATTCTGGGCGAATTGCAGCCGACCTACGGCAGAATCCGCATCGGCAGCAAGCAGGAAGTCGCCTATTTCGACCAGTTCCGCAGCGCGTTGAACGAAAACGACACCGTGTTTTACACGCTCGGCCAAGGCAACGATTACGTCGAAGTCGGCGGCAAGAAAAAACACGTTATGAGCTATCTGGAAGATTTCCTGTTCCACCCTGCCCGCGCGCAAAGCCCCGTCTCATCGCTCTCCGGCGGCGAACGCAACCGCCTCCTGCTGGCAAAACTCTTCACTCGCCCTGCCAATATCCTGGTCTTGGACGAACCGACCAACGACTTGGACATCGACACCCAAGAGCTGCTCGAAGACTTGCTGCGCGATTACCAAGGCACGGTATTCCTTGTCTCGCACGACCGCATGTTCCTCGACAATGTGATTACCCAAAGCATTGTTTTCGAAGGACAAGGTCGTCTGAAAGAATACATCGGCGGCTATCAGGACTACATTGACGCAAAATCACGCGAAGAGAAAATTCAGACGACCTCGCCCCCCAAAACAACCGTAGAACCGGAAAAAGCCAAACCCAAAGCCAACCGCACGGTCAAACTTTCCTACAAAGAACAGCGCGAACTCGACGCCCTACCCAACGAAATCGCCGCCTTGGAAACCGAACAAGCGGAAATCAACGTGCAGCTTTCCGATCCTGAAATCTTCAAAGATTATGAGAAAGCCGGTGCATTGCAAAACCGCGCCGAAGAAATCGAAACGCTGCTTTTGGAAAAATTGGAACGCTGGGAGCTTCTGGAGGCAAAGCAGAACGGTGAAGCAGTTTGATTTGTCGATAGTAGATTCCTATTTGCTTTAAACATCTCAAAAGCTTTATCAGATACGAGATAACAAAAAGCCTTGAAATAATTATTATATTTCAAGGCTTTTATACGTTATAAAATAAAACTGAAAATTAGGTTTGGTGGAGGCGGGGGGAATCGAACCCCCGTCCGGAAGTCCTCTACAGAGCGTTCTACATACTTAGTCGTGTCTATTTAAAATCTCGTTCCTATCATGCCGACCGACAGGCCTTCTAGGAACCAGTTACCTTAAATCTTATTTCCCGCCAAGTAACCCGGCGGAAAACCAGTCAATGTAGAATGACGTTGCGGTAGCTTGCGCTACACAGCCCATTGACCAACTGCTGCAACGGCAGGCCTTAAGCGGCCAGCGCGTAAGTTTCGTCGTTTGCGACTATTTAGATTCAGTGTTTTACGGGAAATCTGAGACCCCGGTATGCCCGCATCTGCTTTGCAACCCCCGTCGAAACCAAGATCGCCCCCAGATGGGAAAGGTCGATTATACGCATATCGTTATACTTTGCCAAGCAGGACTGTCTTGATGATGAGTTGGATTGGGATGGTTGCAGAGATTCGAGGTCGTCTGAAAAATACAGTGAATTCGTTTATAATACCGCTTTCCGATTTTGAGCCTGTTTGAGCATGAAAAAGGTTGAGAAGAATATCTTGGTTTTGCACAGCGCAGAGCAAATGTTTGAGTTGGTCGATAAGGTTGAAGACTATCCGAAATTTTTGCCCTGGTACAGTAAAACTGAAGTAATCGAACGCAAAAACAATGAGTTGAAAGCGCGTCTTTTTATGGACTATATGCGCGTGCGCCAATCATTTGCTACGCACAATCACAATATTCCCGGTAAGGAAATCCGAATGGATTTGTTGGAAGGACCTTTTAAAATCTTGCGGGGAACATGGAAATTCTTAGATTTGGGCGACGATATGTGCAAAGTTGAATTTAAATTGGAATATGAATTTTCCAACTCTGTCTTATTTGCCATGATTTCGCCTGTTTTCAGCCATTTGTCCGGAGCATTGGTTGATGCGTTCGTTAAAGAAGCGGATCGCCGTTATGCTTGAGATTGAAGTCGTTTACGGTTTGCCTGACAAGCAAGTGTTGAAAAAAATGAATGTGCAAAATGGCTGCACGGCGCGTGAAGCGGTATGTCAAAGCGGGCTGGATGAAATATTTTCTGAATTGGACTTACAAATTGCTCCGCTGGGAATTTTTGGCAAATCAGTTAAAAGTGAGACGCTTCTTCGCGATAAAGACCGGATTGAGATTTATCGCCCATTATTGATCGATCCCAAAGAGGCACGCCGCAAACGTGTACAAAATCAGGATTGATAGTTAACTTGGGTCGTCTGAAACCATTTTCAGACGACCTTTTATCGAAATTGACCGCATTTTCTGCGGTATTGAGAAATAATTATGTCGAATAAAATCAAAATGATCGTCGGACTGGGAAATCCCGGGGGTGAATACGAACAAACCCGCCATAATGCAGGATTTTGGTTCTTAGACGAACTTGCGTGGCAGTGGAAAGTATCATTTAAAGAAGAGAAAAAATTTTTTGGTGAGGTGGCGCGGGCGAATCTGCCTGATGGCGATGTGTGGCTGCTTAAACCCATGACTTTTATGAACCGTTCCGGCCAGTCTGTTGCCGCACTCGCGCAGTTTTACAAAATCAAGCCCGAAGAGATACTGGTTGTGCATGACGAATTGGATATTCCTTGCGGTCGTATCAAATTTAAACTTGGCGGCGGAAATGGGGGGCATAACGGCTTGAAAGATATCCAAGCCCGTCTTGGTACACCTGACTATTACCGTTTGCGTTTGGGTATAGATCATCCGGGTGACCGTAACCTCGTTGTCGCTTATGTATTGAACAAGCCAAGCGCAGAACACCGCCAACAGATTGACGAGGCAATTGCCAAATCATTAAAAGCGATGCCGAAAATAATGGCGGGCGAATGGGAAGAAGCTACACGTTTCCTACACAGCAAGTAAATGCTATTGTTGTGTACATCATTATCCGCCTCCTCTTTTGAAAAATCCCCTATATGTCTCAGATTTTAGAATTAATCCAGAATGAACCCATCGGCGTAGTGGAAGAAACCCTTGATTTCCTGCTGTACGAATGCAGTATAGATGATGCACCGACAACAGAGGAAGTTGAACAATGGCGCGACATATTAAACGGACGCGGCAACAAATTCATCCGCCTTGCAGCTATCTGCCAAACTTGGTTGGATGAGGAACAAAAATGAAGTTTTACATCAATAAATTCAGCCTGTTGGCTATCGTTTGGTTTGTGGCCGGTATCTATTCTTTGATTTTCAAGGAATCTGGCAATACGCCGCCACCGTTTCCCAATTTCGACAAAGTAGCCCACTTCACTTTGTTTTTTGCCCAGATTTGGTTATTGGCAAAATCTTATATTCACGAAAAAGCAAAAATTCCGTATCTCGGTTTGTTGATATTCGCACTTCTGTTTGCTGTTGGAAGTGAATGGGCACAAGCTACGTTTACCACAACACGCGAAGGCTCTATTGGCGACGGCATTGCGGATATGCTGGGTTCAGGTGTCGCGTTATGGGTTGCAGCAAAAATTAATACATCCAAAAACCCTTCTTCTTCCCAGTCCCATTAACTACCCTCCCCTATTTTTCTATAAAACTATTTGAAACCCGGGTGCAATCGTATTTGTTGAATACCCTTGCATTCATATGGATTGATTCATTTATTCATTAATAAATGAGTTAGCTTTTAAATATAATGATATTTATTCGCATATATATATTTATATTTGTGGAATCAGTATTTCAGACGACCCATCAATCGTTTCCAATATTATTTTTTAAAATTATACTTGACCGCCTACATGCAATTACTTAAAGTAGCCATCTATTTATACAAAGAAAAACGGGTACTCCCGTTAACGAAAAAATGAGCGCAATCACCCCACCCAAAATCACCACATTCGACAACAAGCCGACCGATGTTTATTTCTTCAGCACCTGCGTCCTCGATATTTTCATGCCCGAAGCAGGCATGGATGCCATTACTTTAATCGAGCAGCAAGGCATACGGGTTCATTTCCCGATGGCGCAAAGCTGCTGCGGCCAACCCGCCTACTCTTCCGGTCATCCGACCGAGGCGTTTGATGTCGCCAAAGCGCAACTTGACCTTTTCCCTGAAAAATGGCCGATTGTTGTACCGTCCGGCTCGTGTGGCGGCATGATGAAACATCACTGGCCTACCCTGTTTAAAAATACAGAATACGAATCCAAAGCGGTGGATTGTGCCAACCGCATCATTGAGTTTACTCATTTCTTGCTTGCCATCGGCTACAAGCCTGAAGACAAAGGCGAGCCGGTCAAAGTCGCCGTTCACACTTCCTGCGCCGCACGCCGCGAAATGAACGTTCATATTTCAGGCTGGCAGTTGATTGACGGCATGGAAAACGTTGAACGTATCGTTCACGACCATGAAAGCGAATGCTGCGGCTTCGGCGGTACATTTTCTGTCAAACAAGCGGATATTTCCGGCGCGATGGTAACCGACAAAGTCGCCGCGCTGAAAGAAACCGGTGCGACCGAAATTATCAGCGCGGACTGCGGCTGCATGATGAACATCGGCGGCAAAATCGCTAAGGACGAGCCGAATATGCCGCGTCCGAAACACATCGCATCCTTCTTGTTGGAACGTACCGGAGGCAAAGCATGAGCGCGCGCGAAAATATTTTGGCAAAACTGAAAAAAGCCGACGCATTGCCGATGGAAGAGCCTGCGGTTTTTGATTATTACAGTGAAATGGGTGTTTCTTGGGACAGCGAAGTTGAGCGTCTGAAACATTGGGCTGCCGCTATGCGCGCCGTCAAAACTGAAATTTATTGGGTGACCAAAACCGGCTGGCCGCAAGTATTCCGTCAAGCTGCCGAAGGCAAAGGTTTGAAAAACATCCTGCTGCCGTTAGCGACTGAACACGGACAAATCGCCCGTGCCGCGCTGGTGGACAGCAATATCGAACCGATTGCTTTCGAGCGCGAAATCGATACTTGGAAAACCAAGTTCTTCACAAACATCGATGCAGGCTTTAGCAGCTCGCAATGCGGCATCGCCCGCACCGGCACACTGATGCTGTTTTCCAGCCCCGAAGAACCGCGTACTTTAAGCCTTGTTCCGCCCGTGCATTTCTGCCTGTTTGATACGGCGAAAATGTATAACGAATTTCACAACGCCGTCGAAGGTGAAAAACTGGTGGAAAACGGTATGCCGACCAATGTTTTCCTGATTTCCGGCCCGTCCAAAACCGCAGACATCCAGTTGACGCTTGCTTACGGCGCACACGGTCCGCGTGATTTGGTCATCCTCGCCATCCTGCCTGACCACATTTCCCCTGCTGATTTGGAGGAAAACGCATGACTACGCAAACCATCAAGTTCCACATGAAGCCGGAAACTTTCAAACAAAACGCCGCAATTTCCCTTCAAGACAAGCCTTTGCGTAAGAGTCTGCGTACCGCGATGGATATGCTGATGACTAAGCGCAAAGCCGTTTTGACCGACGAAGAAGAGCTGCAAAGCTTACGCGATTTGTGCGAACACGTCCGTCAGCGTTCTCTGTCCAAATTGCCTGCCCTGCTGGAGCAGCTGGAAGAAAACCTGACTAAGTTGGGCGTGAAAGTACACTGGGCGGAAACGCCGGCCGAAGCCTGCCAAATCATCCATGACATCATTACTGCCAAAAACGGCAAGCTGATGGTCAAAGGCAAATCCATGGTCAGCGAGGAAATCGAGCTGAACCATTATCTTGAAGCAAAAGGCATTAAAGCGGTGGAAAGCGACTTGGGCGAGTTTATCGTCCAAATGGCAGGCGAAAAACCGACCCATATCGTGATGCCCGCCATTCACAAAACCAAAGAACAGGTTAGCGAACTTTTCCATCAAAATCTCGGCACACCGTTAACAGACGACGTAGACCAACTGACCGGCTTCGCCCGTAAAGCCCTGCGCGATATTTACAGCACTGCCGATGTCGGCTTGAGCGGCGTAAACTTTGCTGTTGCTGAAACAGGTACACTGTGTCTGGTTGAAAACGAAGGCAACGGTCGCCTGAGTACCACCGTTCCGCCCGTGCATATCGCCATTACCGGTATTGAAAAAGTTGTAGCCAAACTGTCGGACGTTCCGCCTTTGTACAGCCTGCTGCCGCGTTCCGCCATCGGTCAGAACATTACCACCTATTTCAATATGATTACCGGTCCACGCCGCAGCGAAGAGCTGGATGGTCCGCAGGAAATGCACTTGGTTCTGCTCGACAACGGCCGCAGCCAAGCCTATGCCGAAGACCAAATGCGCCGCACCTTGCAATGTATCCGTTGTGGCGCGTGTATGAACCATTGTCCGGTTTATACCCGTATCGGTGGCGCGGCATATGGCACAACCTATCCCGGCCCTATCGGCGAGATTATTTCTCCGCATCTATTGGGCTTGGAAGCTACCCGCGACCTGCCAACCGCCTGTACCATGTGCGGCGCGTGTGTGGAAGTTTGCCCGGTACGCATCCCGATTACCGAGCAAATGCAGCGTTTGCGTGTCGAAGCGCAACGTTCACCTTCCGAAGTTGTGCCACATCCTATCCGCGGACAAGGCGCATCGCATACCTTTGGCGAACAAATGGCATGGCGCACATTCAACGGCATTTTCAGCGGCAGCAAAGCCTACCGCGCCTTCGGCTGGGCGGCTACTAAATTCCGTGCATTGACGCCAAGCAAGCAAATGGGCTGGACGGACAACCGCGTTCCGATGAAACCTGCCAAGAAAACGCTGCATGAAATGATGGCGGAAAAAATGCGCCAAAAAGAAAAAGCGTAAAGCTGAAAATCTATAAAGACGTATATTTGCCATCTAAACAGCAAAGGTCGTCTGAAAATCGTAAACTGCACATTAGTAAGCCGGAGACCAAATCCAGCTTGATCATGTGCAGTTTTTTATAACTTAATAGGCATATCTAGGATATATATAGTGGATTAACTTTAAACCAGTACGGCGTTGCCTCGCCTTAGCTCAAA
>JVVZ01000294.1:0-508 GCA_001062585.1 Neisseria meningitidis | reverse complement strand
CCGCCTGAAAACCTACAACGGCACGACCTATTACTACGACGAGCTCGGCAACCTCATCCACCGCGAACTGGCCGACGGCGAAGTGCAAAACTATTTCTACGACCTGCACGACCAACTGGTTAAAGCCGAAATCTTCAAAAAGGACGGCACAAAAGAGACTTGGACGTACACCTACGATGCCCTGGGCAGAAGGATAGGCAAAGGTCGTCTGAAAAATGAAGAAGTTTCAGATAGCCTCGAAAACCAAACCCGCTTCGTTTGGGACGGCAGCCACCTCTTGCAGGAAGTCCACTCGGACAGCAGGTATACCTATATCTACACCGACCCGAATTCCTACGAACCCTTGGCGCAAGTCCGCGATTGGACAACCGAAGAAGGCGAAAACTGCCAACAAACCCGCTACTTCCACTGCGATCAAATCGGCATTCCTAGGGAGATGACCGATAAGGACGGTAACCTCTTATGGTTCGGCAACTACACCGGCTGGGGTCGTCTGAAAGAGGAAACC
>JVVZ01000293.1:0-27231 GCA_001062585.1 Neisseria meningitidis | reverse complement strand
TAAACCAGTACGGCGTTGCCTCGCCTTGTCCTGATTTAAATTTAATCCACTATAACGCTGGGGTCGTCTGAAAAGCTTATTCGCGGTTACGCGCGTGCCAGAAATAACGCCATACGAAGCAGGGGAAGGCAAATATCAGGTAGAGACAGACTACGGTGGCGTAAAACTCCCAGTCTTGATGCTGAACCGCGCCGGCGCGGGATTCGAGGATGTAGGCGAGAACGGCGGTCAGGATGAAGCCTGCCACCAATTCGACGAGGTGATGCCCGATATGTTTGCGCTTGAGCGGGAGTACGCCGAAAAATTTGGTGGTAACGAAAGGGGCATTGGCGAAAATGAGCGCCAATATCAAAAGGATGTACATGGATGCGGTCATGATGGTGTGTCTTTCTGTTTTCAGACGACCTCTTTGATTCAAAGGGTCGTCTGAAAAAACAATCTTGGGCTGCGTATCTTAACAAAAACGGCAGCCTCTGACACGGCTGCCGTTTCGGTTTATCGCCTTACAAAGTGTTTTCCAAAGCCTTTGCGCACCAGTCAATCATCGTTTGCGGCATAACGCCCCACAAAACCAACAAGAACGCATTGACGCTCAGGAAGAATTTGGCGGCATAGTTGCTGCCGATGGGTTGGTCATGGGTGGGTTCGTCGAAATACATGACTTTAACCACGCGCAGGTAGTAGAACGCGCCGATTAAGGACATAACGACCGCGAAGACCGACAACCAAACGTAATGGAATTTCAGCAACACCATGATGACGCCGAATTTGGCGTAGAAGCCCATCAGCGGCGGAATACCTGCCATAGAGAACATGACCAGCAGCATCAGTAAGGCAAACCAAGCATGGCGTTGGTTCAAACCTGCCAAATCTTTGATTTCTTCACACTCGATATTGTCGGTGGACAATACCATCAATATGCCGAAACCCGCAGCCGCCATCAAAGCGTAAGTAATGGCGTAATACAGACCCGCAGTAGAGCCGATTGAGCCTGCCATAAACGCCAGCAGGATAAAGCCCATGTGCGACACAGTCGAATAGGCAAGCATCCGTTTGATATTGGTCTGCATAATCGCGGCAAGATTACCGACCACAAGCGACGCAACGGCAAGGACGGCAAACATAGGCGCCCAGTATTGATGCACTTCGCCAAAACCGGTCAGCAAAATACGGAAGGCAAACATCACAGCGGCGATTTTCGGCGCCGTACCGACAAAGGCGGCAACAGATGTCGGCGCACCGTGATACACGTCGGGCACCCACATATGAAACGGCACTGCGCCCAGTTTGAACGCTATCGCCACGACGATAAACACCAGCCCCAGTTTCAACAGCCATTCGTTGGCAATCTCGCTGTACGACGACGCCAAAACAGTGGCGAAGTCGAGTGAATGCGTCGCGCCGTAGACCATCGAAATGCCGTAGAGCAGCAGGCCGGAAGCCAGCGCGCCCAAGACAAAATATTTGAGTGCTGCCTCGGCGGAGCGGCCGGAATCGCGGCGTAGCGCAATCATGGCGTAAAGCGACAACGACAAAAGTTCCAAACCGATGTAGGCGGTCAGGAAATGCGCCGCACTCACCATCACGCTCATGCCTAACAGGGCAAACAGCGATAAAGTATAAAACTCGCCTTTAAAAATACCGCGCGCCTGATTATAGGGCTTGCTGTAAATAAACAGCCCGAAGGTCAGCCCGTACAGCACCAGCTTGGACAGGCGCGACATACCGTCGGCGATATACATCCCGTGAAACGCCAGCGTACTGCCCTGCTCCCACACCGCCAGCTGCGTAACCGCTACGATAATAACGGTTCCCAAGCTCATCAGATGGGTCAGATAACGGTTTTTATCGCTAATCCACAAATCTGCCAGCAATACGGCAATCAAGAGCGCAAACAGCACGATTTCGGGCATGGCAGGCATTAAGTTCAAATCAATCAAGTTCATTCGCACACCTCAAATCTTGCTTTGCGCCACATGGGCAATCAAATCGTTTGCCGCCTGATGCACCACTTCGATAAATGCCTGCGGATACAGGCCCATACCCAATACCGCAACCGCCAAAATCGCCAGAATCGCAAATTCGCGGCAGTTGATGTCTTTCATATCGGCAACGTGCGGATTGCCGACCGCGCCGAAAATCACGCGCTTATACATCCACAGCGTGTAAGACGCACCGTAAATCAGCGTCAGCGCCGCCAGCGCGCCTACCCAGAAATTCACTTTGACCGCGCCCATAATCACCATAAATTCGCCCACGAAGCCCGAAGTCGCCGGCAGACCCGCGTTCGCCATCGCAAACAGCATCATAAACGCCGCAAACTTGGGCATCACGTTCACCACGCCGCCGTAATCGGCGATATTGCGCGTGTGCAGGCGGTCGTACATCACGCCGATACACATAAACATCGCCGCCGACACGAAACCGTGCGAAATCATCTGAATGACCGCACCTTTCAACGCCCAGTCGTTCAACTGTCCGTTAATGAACAAGAACATCCCCAAGGTAACGAAACCCATATGGCTGATGGACGAATACGCCACCAGTTTTTTCATATCGGTCTGCACCAGCGCGACCATGCCGATATACACCACCGCAATCAGGCTCAACACGATGATGACCGGCGCGAAATAGCGCGACGCATCGGGCAGAATCGGCAGGATGAAGCGCAAAAAGCCGTATGCGCCCAATTTCAGCGTAATCGCCGCCAACACCATCGAACCGCCCGTCGGCGCCTCAACGTGGGCATCCGGCAGCCAAGTGTGCACGGGGAACATCGGCACTTTCACCGCAAACGACAGGAAAAACGCCACAAACAAAAGCTGTTGCACGCCCAGCGGAATCTGTTTGATGTTTTGGAAATCCTCAATCGAAAATCCGCCCGCCTGGTAAGACAGGTACACAATCGCCACCAGCATCAGCAACGAACCCATCAGCGTATAGAGAAACAGCTTCACCGACGCATACACGCGGCGCGGACCGCCCCACACGCCGATAATCAGGTACAGCGGAATCAGCATACCCTCGAAGAACACATAAAACAGCAGGGCATCCCGCGCTGAAAACGCGCCGTTAATCAGACCCGACATGATTAAAAACGCCGCCATATACTGCGCCGGACGCTTCTGAATCACTTCCCAACCCGCCAGCACCACCATCAGCGTGATAAACGCGTTCAGAATGACAAACAGCACCGAAATACCGTCCACACCCAGCGAATAGTTGATTCGCAAAAGCGGAATCCACTCGTGGAACTCGGTAAACTGATAGCCGCCGCTCAAACGGTCGAAACCCGTAAACAAGGGCAGCGTTACCAAGAAACCGGCAAGCGCACCGATTAAAGCGAGCACGCGGGCAAGCGGCGCACGGCTGTCCGGCCCCGTCGCCAAAACCAGCACGCCCGCAGCGATGGGTATCCATATTGCCAAGCTGAGTAGGTAGTTGGAAAACATAGTGGTTAACCTGTGGTTAAAATAAAAATATAGTTGTGTGGGTTGGTTTTTCAGACGACGTTTTAAGAGGTCGTCTGAAAAAGGTTTGTTCAGACTTCTGCTATTTGTCTCAAGCTAATTCTGCCGAATCTTCCAGCCGTAGGTCGGATTCTCGAATCCGACACGCTGTACTATTTTCTTTTTCATGTCGGATACAAGTATCCGACCTACAACTTGAATGGTTTTCTTTTTCAGACGACCTCAAACACTGCCTTCTTTCTCAATCACCAAAATCCGCGTTTCGCCGCACGGATGGGCAACGTGTTCCGTACCGATTCCTGCGTAGAAGATGTCGCCGCTTTTCAACCGAACGATGTGTTCTTCACCGTTTTCCCGGTAGTGCATATCGACTTCGCCGTCCATCACGGCAAACACTTCTTCACCGTCGTTGACGTGCCATTTGTAGGGCTGGTCCGTCCAGTGCAGGCGTACGGTGGTGCCGTTCATATTGGCGATGTCGAGTGCGCCCCATGCGCGGGAAGCGGTAAATTCGGCGGAGCGGATGGTATGTGTGTCGGGCATTTTCGCGTCTCTTTAGATTCTGTATCTAGATAAACCTGTCGATACAACTGTTTATTAAATCCCGTCATTCCCGCGCAGGCGGGAATCCAGAACGTAGATTTTAGGAAACCTTTTTCCTTGACAGGTTTATGCGCCGATAGGTCTGGATTCCCGCCTGCGCGGGAATGACGGCGGTCAGCAAATTCCGTATCTATCCAAGTAAATCAATTATGACCGAAATGTTGGCTACGCCCCGTCGGCACGGTTGGTTTCCATCTCCAATTTAATGAACGCATCAATCATGCTGCGCCAAACTGCTTCGGCCACTTCGGGCGACAAACCGGCCTTTTCGGCATAGGCACGGCGCGAGGCAATCACTTGCGCCACCCGTTCGGGCGCGGAAACCGCCTGCACATCGTTTTTAGGTTTCAGACGGCCTGCCTGCCGTACCAGCTTCTGCCGGCGGGCGAGCAATTCTATTAATTCCTTGTCCAAACCGTCGATGGCTTCGCGGACTTCGTCTAGGGTTTGCGGTAATTTGTCTTCAACCATTGTGTCTCGTGTTTCCTTTTTCAGACGACCTAAACGTCGTCTGAAAATCTCATCCTTATCTGAACAACCCCCAGAAGGTCATGCCGAGCAATACCAATACGCCGAACACCATAGCGGCGGCGTAGGTGTAGATAAAGCCGGTTTGGACTTTGCGTATCTGAGCGGCAATCGCACCGACCAGTTTGGCGGAACCGTTGACGATGCCGTTGTCGATAATGGCGGTATCGCCGACTTTCCAGAAGAAGTTGCCCAATGCGCGCGTGCCTTTGGCGAAGACGTTGAAATACAGGGCGTCGAGGTAGTATTTGTTTTCAAACAAAACGTAGACCGGACGGAACGCCTGCGCGATTTTGGCGGGCAGGTGCGGCAGTTTGACGTACAAAAGCCATGCGCTCAATACGCCTGCGATTGCGAGGTAGAGGACGGGCGAATGCAGGCTGTGCGACACCATCGCCAATGCGCCGTGGAACTCTTCCTTCATGATGTGCATGGTCGGATGCGCGTCGGCGTTGACGAAAATCACGTCTTTGAAGAAATCGCCGTAGAGCATGGGTTCGATGGCGATGTAGCCGATGATGACGGACGGAATGGCAAGCAGAATCAGCGGCAGGGTAACGACCAGCGGGCTTTCGTGCGGATTGTCGTTTTTACCCAAGCCGTGATGTTCTTCGCCATGGCCGTCTGAATGGTGTTCGGGCAGGCTGCGCCATTTTTCTTCGCCGTGGAACACCATAAAGTATTGGCGGAACGCGTAAAACGCGGTAACGAACACGCTGGCGAGGACGGCGAAATAGGCAAAGCCGCTGCCCGGCAGAGTGCTGTATTTCGCCGCTTCGATAATCGAATCTTTGGAGTAAAAGCCGGAGAAGAACGGCGTACCGATCAGCGACAAGTTACCGATCAGCATGGTCAGCCAAGTAATCGGCATGTATTTTTTCAGATTGCCCATGTGGCGCATGTCTTGGTCGTGGTGCATACCGATAATGGCGCTACCCGCCGCCAAGAACAGCAAGGCTTTAAAGAAGGCGTGGGTCATGACGTGAAACATCGCCACGGAATAGGCGGACGCGCCCAGAGCCACGGTCATGTAGCCCAGTTGCGACAGGGTGGAATACGCAACCACGCGCTTGATGTCGTTTTGAATCACGCCCAAGAAGCCCATAAACAGGGCGGTAATCGCGCCAATCACCATAATGACCGACAGCGCGGTGCTGCTCATTTCGTAAATCGGCGACATACGCGAAACCATGAACAGACCGGCAGTAACCATGGTTGCAGCGTGAATCAATGCGGAAATCGGCGTCGGACCTTCCATCGAATCGGGCAGCCAGACATGCAGCGGGAATTGAGCCGATTTACCCATCGCACCCACAAACAACAGCAAACAAGTTACGGTAATCAACGACCATTCCACACCGGGGAACAGTTGGATAGTGGCCGTCTGAACATTAGGCAGATAGGCGAATACATCCTGATAGCGCAGGCTGCCACCAAAATAGGCAAGCACCAAGCCGATACCGAGCAAAAAGCCGAAGTCACCGACGCGGTTGATCAAAAAGGCTTTCAGGTTGGCGAAAATCGCGCTCGGACGTTTGAAATAGAAACCGATCAAGAGATACGACACCAAGCCTACCGCTTCCCAACCGAAGAAGAGTTGGACGAAATTGTTGCTCATGATCAGCATCAACATGCTGAATGTAAACAAAGAAATATAGCTGAAGAAGCGTTGGTAGCCGACTTTTTCATCGTGCATATAGCCGATGGTGTAGATATGCACCATCAACGACACGCCCGTTACCACGACCATCATCATCGCCGTCATCGTATCGACCAAGAAGCCGACGGAAAAATCCAAACCGCCCATCGTCAGCCAAGTATAGACATTTTCGTCAAACTTGGCGCGGCTGCCGTCGATAAAGCCCCACAGCACATAAGCCGACAACACGGCGGACACCGCCACGCCGAGTATCGTAACCGTATGCGCGCCGGCACGTCCGATTTTATTGCCGAACAAACCCGCAATCAGCGAGCCTGCCAAAGGCACGAGGGCAATGATGAGATATAAAGTCATGTCGTTCATTTTGGATGAACCTTTTTGATTTTAGGAGTTTTCTAAACTTCAGACTGCCCGAAAGTTTTTTAGATTGGCTTGCCAATTCAACACTTTCAAGCTGCCTTCGTATCTTTATTAATGGGTTTTCAACCCATACTGCACGCTAAATACTCAAATCTGATAAAGCTGTCCTTCAAGACAACGGGCTTTAATTGGTCATGTTATTTTTTCGTCGGGGTTAGCCTAACCTACCGCATCAGGTCGTCTGAAACGGTCTGAAATTGCTTTTCAGACGACCTCTATTCTTCCAGATTGACCATCAGTTTTTGTCTAACGGTTTTTGTCTAACGGTAATCTTTACATACTTCTATTTTCAGAGAACGCCAAAATTTTTTTGGGCTAACACCCTCTCTTTTAATGAAAAACTGGTCATCAGCATAAAGCAACGTATCTATCTCTTTACCATTTTGTGTAAGGCTATAAAACTCACGACTCGGGTCGCCAAAATCGTCTTTATATTTAGCCAACTTCATGCCGTTATCCAAATATATTTTTTGTTTGACCAGTCGGTAAGTACCACGTCGTACCTTTCCAGACTCACCCTCTCTCTGCATGCAATATTGACGATTTGGAAATAAGGCAACAGTCACATGGTTTATTTTGCTTCCAGGAGGCCCCAAAAACGGATTTAGATATAACCCTGCCGGACGGCTGCTTTTAGCCAGCGCAACGCTAGAAGAGCAAGCGATCAAAAAAGCTAATAAGCCTAGCTTGGCATAATTCGATATATTTCTCATTTTTTATATTGGTTGGCGACCATACACTTGTAAACATATTGGGAAGAGGATCTGCATTTTTCAGACGACCCCTGTCTCCCTACCCTTTCAACTCGTCCAAATCGGCAACATTAATCGTTTTTCTGTTACGGTACACCAGCACCATAATCGCCAAACCGATGGCGGATTCGGCAGCGGCGACGGTCAGTACGAAGAATACGAAAATCTGTCCGGCGGTATCGCCCAGATGCTGCGAGAAGGCGATAAAGTTGAAGTTTACCGCCAAGAGCATCAGCTCGATGGACATCAGCAATACCAGCACGTTTTTGCGGTTCATAAAGATGCCCATCGCGCTGATACCGAACAGGAGCGCGCCCAATACCAAATAATGCGTCAAGGTAATCATGCTTTGCCCTCCTCTTTCGGTTTGAGGTCGTCTGAAACTTCGCTTTCTTCCGCAAATTCGGTTTGCGGTTTCACGGCTTCCATTTTCACCAAGCGCATACGACCTTGGTCGGCGCGCACTTTAACTTGGTCGGCAGGATCCATGCGTTTCGGATTGAAGGTTTTGCGATGAACCAATGCAATCGCCGCCACCATACCCAACAGCAGCAATACCGCCGCCAGCTCAAACGGCAACAGGTATTCGGTATAAATACGGCTGCCCAAATCGCGGATGTTGTTGTAATCCGCAGGAATGTCTTTCATCAAACCAAATGCGGCAAGGTCGGTTTTCGGGTTGACCAAAATCAGGATTAGGGCAACCGCCAACAATGTGCCGACAACGCCGGCAACAGGCGCGTGCCGCCAGAAACCGGCGCGCATTTCCTCGATGTCGATATTCAACATCATCACGACGAACAGGAACAGCACCATCACAGCGCCGACATACACGACCACTAGCGTAACGCCCAAAAACTCCGCCTGCATCAGCATCCAAATCATCGCGCTCACGCAGAAGGTCAGCACCAGATGCAAAGCGGCGTGGACAGGGTTTTTCGCTGTAACGGTACGCAGCGCGCCGTATAGGACGATGGCGGCAAGGATATAGAACAGAATCTCGGAAAAAGTCATTCGTCTGCTCCTTAGCGGTACGGCGCGTCAGCGGCTTTGCGTTTGGCGATTTCGGCTTCGTATTTGTCGCCGATTGCCAAGAGAATCGGCTTGGTCATGTGCAAGTCGCCTTTTTTCTCGCCGTGGTATTCAAAAATATGCGTTTCCACAATCGCATCGGTCGGACAGGCCTCTTCGCAGAAGCCGCAGAAGATGCACTTGGTCAGGTCAATGTCGTAACGCTTGGTGCGGCGCGTGCCGTCTTCGCGTTCTTCCGATTCGATGTTGATCGCCATTGCCGGACACACCGCCTCGCACAATTTACATGCAATACAGCGTTCCTCGCCGTTCGGATACCGCCGCTGCGCGTGCAGACCGCGGAAACGCACGGATTGCGGCGTTTTCTCTTCGGGGAAATAAATCGTGTCTTTGCGGGCGAAAAAGTTTTTGAGCGTTACGCCCATGCCTTTGACGAGTTCGCCGAGCAAGAAAGTTTTTACTAAATTAGCCATATTCTGTTCCCTCAAAACAGGGATTCTGTTAAATATTCAAAACTGCGTTTTCAGACGACCTCGATACGTCGTCTGAAACTTATTTCCACAAATTCAGCGGTGAAATCATCCACACGCCCAAAATCACGATGTAGGCGAAGCCGATCGGAATCAGCACTTTCCAGCCCAAGCGCATGATTTGGTCGTAGCGGTAGCGCGGGAAGGTTGCACGAATCCACAGATACCAGTACAGCACCGCCGCCATTTTCACGAACATCCAAAATGCGGAAGGCGTGCCGACGATGCCCCAGCTTTGCGGGAACGGGGACAGCCAGCCGCCGAGGAACATCAGCGATGTCAGCGCGGCAATCAGAATCATGAAAATGTATTCGGCGAGGAAGAACAGCGCGAACGCGAAGCCGGAATATTCGACGTGGTGGCCGGCAACGATTTCGGATTCGCCCTCCGCCACGTCAAACGGTGCGCGGTTGGTTTCGGCAACGGCGGAAATCAGATAGACGATGAAGATGGGGAACAGCGGCAGCCAGTTCCACGAGAATACGGAACCGCCCGCGATGCCTTTTGCCTGCGCGGCGACGATGTCGGAGAAGTTCATGCTGCCCGACACCATCACGACGCACACCAGCGCGGCACTCATGGCGATTTCGTAAGAAATGCTTTGCGCGGAGGCACGCATTGCGCCTAGGAACGAATATTTGGAGTTGGAAGCCCAGCCCGCGATAATCACGCCGTAAACCGACAGCGAGGTAATCATCAGGATATACAAAAGGCCGATATTGATATTGGTCAGCACCCATTCTTCGTTGAACGGAATCACCGCCCATGCCGCGAAAGACGGGGCGAGTGACATAATCGGACCGATATAGAACAGGGCTTTGTTTGACAGCTTCGGACGGGTAACTTCTTTAAACAAGAGTTTGAACACGTCGGCAAACGGCTGAATCAGACCCCACGGGCCGGTTACGTTCGGGCCGACGCGAAGCTGCATGAAGCCGATGACTTTACGTTCGAAATAAGTCAGGTAGGCGACGGTCAGAATCAGCGGAATCAGGATAATCACGATTTTGACGATGACGGACACCACCAAGCCCACGGTGATGCCCAAATCGCCCAGACCGAGCGTTGCGGCAAAGAGGTTTTGGAACCATTCCTGCATAATCAAGCTCCCGCCAGTTCAATAGTGTCCATCAACGCACCCAACGCGGCATTTTCGGTATGCAGCGGCAGATGCACCACGTTTTCAGGCAGTCCGGCATCGGCTTTGACCACCACGGACACGCCTGCGCCGTTTTGTTTGGCAATGGCGGTTTGTCCGTCTTGCAGGCCTAAGCGCACCAATGTATTCGGATTCACACGCGCGGACGGCACGGCGGCATGGCTGGTCGCTTGTAACGGCTCGGAACGGCGCACGATGGCATCGGTGTGATAGATGCCGACTCCGCCTACGCGCACGAGGCGGCTTGAGGTCGTCTGAAAATCTTTTTGAGTCGAAGCGACGCGGTTGTTTAGTTTGGACGGCAGGCTTTCCACGTCCAGCGCATCTTTCAGAATCGCAGCGGTATCGTGGTATTCAAAGCCTTGCAGGTCAAACAGGTTGCCCAATACGCGCAACACTTTCCACAACGGACGCGAATCGCCGAAGCCCTGAACGACACCGTGGAAGGATTGCAGACGGCCTTCCATATTGATGAAACTACCCGATGTTTCGGTAAACGGCGCAATCGGCAACAATACGTCGCACACGTCCAGCAGCGTTTCGCTGACAAACGGCGTAAACGCCATCACGCTTTTCGCCTGTTTCAACGCGGCTACGGCTTTTGCGCCGTCCGCCGTATCGATTTCCGGCTCAACGTTGAGCAGCAAAACCGCCTGTTTCGGCGCGTTTGCCATTTCAGCAACGCTCTCGCCTGAGTTCACGCCCAATACGTCCGCACCGACGCTGTTGGCAGCCTGCGGCAGAATACCCAACACCGCGTCGGTCGCGTCCGCCAGCTCTTGTGCGGCGGCGTAAATCGCGGCGTAATCGGGATGGTTTTGCACTTCCGCGCCCAAAATCACTGCTGCTTTTTCAGCGTTTTTCAGGCTCGCGGTAATCGCGTGTTCCGTATCGGCAGACAGGTTTTTCAGACGACCTGCCCACTCGTCGGGATGCACCGCTTCCTGAGCCAGAAGCGGCATCAACAATTCTTCCTTGCTGCTGGCCAACACGCTCAAAGCCATGCGCTCTTTGGCAGCACGGCGCAGGCGGGCAGTCAGGAGCGGCTGTTCTTTGCGCAAGTTCGCACCGACCACCAATACGGCTTCGTTGTCCGCCAGCGATTCGATGCTTTGTCCCAGCCATTGCGCACCATTGAGGTCGTCTGAAAGTCGTTTGTCTTGTTGGCGCAGGCGAGTGGCAAAATTTTTAACGCCCAAGCCGTCGGCAAGTTTCTTCGCCAAATACAGCTCTTCGACCGTATTCATCGGATTCGCCCAAATGCCGACTTGGTTTTGGTTGCCGTCTTTGGCGATACATTCAATCGCGCTGCGGACATATTCCAACGCGGTTTTCCAATCCACGTCCATCCACTCGCCGCCCTGTTTGATTTTCGGGTTTTTCAGACGGCTTTCGTGATACAGGCCTTCGTAGGCGAAACGGTCGCGATCGGACAGCCAGCATTCGTTAATCGCTTCGTTTTCCAGCGGCAGCACGCGGCGGACGGTATGGTCTTTGGTTTGCACAATCAGGTTGCTGCCCAAAGCGTCATGGGCGGAAACGGATTTGCGGCGGTTCAGCTCCCAAGTACGCGCGTTGAAACGGAACGGTTTGCTGGTCAGCGCGCCGACGGGACACAAATCGATGACGTTGCCCGACAGCTCGGTTTCCACCGCTTTGCCGATAAAGGGCATGATTTCAGAGTGTTCACCGCGATTCGCCATCGCAATTTCCTGCAAGCCGGCGATTTCTTCGGTGAAACGTACGCAGCGGGTGCAGTGGATGCAGCGGCTCATTTCCTCGGCGGAAACCAAAGGCCCCATGTCTTTGCCGACGACGGAACGTTTTTCTTCGGTGTAGCGGCTGGTGGTTTTGCCGTAGCCCACCGCCAAATCCTGCAACTGGCATTCTCCGCCTTGGTCGCAGGTCGGACAGTCGAGCGGATGGTTGATCAGCAGGAACTCCATCACGCCTTCCTGCGCCTCGCGGGCTTTTGCCGAATGCGTACGCACAATCATGCCGTCCGTTACCGGCGTGGCACAGGCGGGCAGCGGTTTGGGGGCTTTTTCCACGTCCACCAGACACATACGGCAGTTGGCGGCGATGGAGAGCTTTTTGTGGTAACAGAAATGCGGAATATAAGTACCGAGCTTGTGCGCGGCCTCAATCACCGTCGCGCCCTGCTCCACAGATACCTGTTTGCCGTCGATTTCGATTTGTAACATGGTTCGTTCCTAGTTACGGGTATTTGATAAATAATCTTTTATGGAGGTCGTCTGAAAAATGGGGGGGCAGACAACCTTTTGAATTTGAGTTCCGCTCTATGACCGTCATTTTCAGACGGCCTTCTGAGTTTAGTTGGTAGTTAATGCTGTCAAAACACCACCACCTTGCCGTCATTCCCGCGCAGGCGGGAATCCATTCTTGGGTTTCGGTAACTGTTTTTCAAACATCGGTTTCTTAACTTTTGCGGTGATTCCTGCGCCGTAGCCTGTCCTCACGTATGCGGGGGCGGGAATGACGGCAGTTTTTAAAGTTCCAGAAATAAAACTAAACAAACAACACACCCGATAAATCCAACCATTCGGGATTTTGTTCTTCAATCAGTTTAATCTTCCATTCACGTCGCCATTTTTTCATCGCTTTTTCTTTGGCAACCGCTTCAGGCATATTCTCAAAAAACTCATACCAAACCACATCATGCACATCATATCGGGCAGTAAAGCCATCAACATTGACATGGTTTTTGTGCTGCCAAACCCTTTCCGGCAAATTCATGGTAACTCCGATATAGAGTGTTCCATTTTTACCGTTTGCCAAAATATATACGGCAGGTTGCCTAGCAAGCGGATGGTTTCGCATTTATTGTTTCCTGCAATATAAACAACTTTTTTCAATATCATTTACAGCCGTTTTCATCTGAAAACATCTGCCTACTCCCGCCGTCATTCCCGCGTAGGCGGGAATCCATTTTTTGAATTTCGGCAACTGCTTTTCAAATATCGGGTTCTGTAAATTCCACTATGGATTCCCGCCTACGCGGGAATGACGGCAAAGTTAAATTTTTAGCATTTTGCTTTTAACCAATATAAAACCAACTAAAACTATAACTCATTTATTATATTTTTAAATGACTTAAATAACTCTTTAACAGCACGCTCATTGTCTTCATCTGTAGGCTCAAACTTTTCACACCAATTAATTATATTTACATCGCCATGCAATAACTCTGCATAACATCCTACTGCATCGCAACTACCACCCCGTGTCCTTGACGTGCCAAAAATAAAATCACAATTATGCGAATAAAGTTTGTATAAATTTCTCCTAACCTCGTATTCATTATCACCAGATGAATAAAAACCAATCCTCTGACCTTCATGATCAAATACTGCAACAAAATCTAAGCCGTTTCCATGTCTTTCAAAAAAGACTAGAAATTTAGAGAATTTCCGACAAATCTGATTAAAAAGCGTATTGAGTGTCGTACTCTTACCTTTGTTGGCTGCACCGTATAGAATAAAAATTTTAGCTTCCGTCATTACCACCCTCCCCACCTATGCTCTTTCATCGGCCCGCCGTGTTCAATGTAATGCACAAACTCCTCACGGAAATGCTTGGTAAAGCTGCGGACGGGGAAGACGGCGGCGTCGGCGAGGGCGCAGATGGTGCGGCCTGCCATTTGGTTGCCGACGGAATCCAGCAAATCCAAATCTTCCATGCGGCCTTTGCCTTCTACGATGCGGTGGACGATGCGGTAGAGCCAGCCGGTGCCTTCGCGGCAAGGGGTGCATTGCCCGCAGGATTCGTCGTAGTAGAAGTAGCTTAAGCGTTCGAGGGCTTTGACCATGCACACGTCTTCGTCCATCACGATAATCGCGCCGGAGCCGAGCATGGAGCCGGCTTTGGAAATCGAGTCATAGTCCATATTGGTCTGCATCATGATATCGGCAGGCAATACGGGCGCGGACGAACCGCCGGGGATAACGGCTTTGAGTTTTTTGCCGCCGCGCATACCGCCCGCCATTTTCAGGATTTCGGCAAACGGCGTACCCAATGGCACTTCATAGTTGCCCGGACGCTCGACATGACCGGAAATACAGAACAATTTAGTACCGCCTGCATTCGGAATGCCTTTGTCGGCAAACGTCTGACCGCCGTCGCGGACGATAAACGGTACGGAGGCGAAGGTTTCGGTATTGTTGATGGTGGTCGGTTTGCCGTACAGGCCGAACGAGGCGGGGAACGGCGGTTTGAAGCGCGGCTGGCCTTTTTTGCCTTCCAGCGATTCGAGCAATGCGGTTTCTTCGCCGCAAATGTATGCGCCGTAGCCGTGGTGGGCGAAGAGTTCAAATTCAAAATCCGAACCCAAAATATTCTTACCCAAAAAGCCTGCGGCGCGCGCTTGCTCCAAAGCGGATTCAAAGCGTTGGTAGCCTTCGAAAATTTCGCCGTGAATGTAGTTGTAGCCCGCTTTCGCACCCATCGCGTAACCGGCGATAATCATGCCTTCAATCAGGGCATGGGGGTTGAACATGATGATGTCGCGGTCTTTGAACGTACCCGGTTCGCCTTCGTCGGTGTTGCAGACAACGTATTTTTCACCGGGGAAGGAACGGGGCATAAAGCTCCATTTCAAGCCGGTCGGGAAGCCCGCACCGCCGCGCCCGCGCAGACCGGAGGTTTTGACTTCGTCAATCACGTCGGTTTGCGAGATGTTTTCGGACAGGATTCTACGCAGCGCGCTGTAACCGCCGCGTTTGACGTATTCGTCCAATGTCCAGCAGTCGGGATTGGCGGTATCCACTTGGTCAAAAATCACGCCTGATTGGTAAATAGCCATTTTGGTGTGCCTGTTCGTTTTCGTATCGGTTGCGGCCGCTGTTTCAGACGACCTTTAATCGTTTTTGTTGGGTTTAGCCCCAACCTACTTTACTAAAATAATTATCATCCGCCGCATCTATCCTCACATGGAATACCATCCCCATCCCCATCCATTTTGGTATCCGAACAATTCTGTAAAAACCATTCGGCTTCTTCACATGAGGTCATCTGAGAACAATATTGTCTGCCATCGCAACGGTACTTGCCACTATTGGATTTTTTAGTTTTTATCGCAAATGGATCTTTAAAGTTTATCGGTAAATTGACTTGTTTGGAGGCTAATTTTGCTGCTGCAAATTGATATATCTGATAACCAATTAATCCGAGAAGTATCAATCCTACCAATCTCGCCAATACAGAACTAAACCATCCTATTACGGAAGATGATGTCTCCGAGAGAGAAAAAGATTTTTTCTTTGCTGCAGGACGATAGTTATGATGTCGCTCAAAATCTCTTACCTCTCGATTTAAGTAACGAATCCGTTTGGCAGCAACTTTTCCTTTTTCATTAGAAGCTAATTCAAAAGCAACCGCCTCATTAATTTCAGGGCGAGGGCTTCTTTGGGAAAAGTCTGAAATATGGCAAAAAACTTCTTTTTTACTGCCTTCTATCTGTATAAAACCGTAACCTTTTTCATCATTCCATTTAACAATTACTCCCCTCATTACCATTTCCCTTTTATTTTTGTTTTGAAATCACAATTTAAAATTTTGGAACGACTAATTTAAGTAAGTTTGATTACAAATCCAACTTTTCAGACGACCTTTATTCGTTTTTGTTGGGTCTCGCTCACTTTGTTTAATCTGTCGTCATTCCCGCCTACGCGGGTAGGTCGGATTCTTGAATCCGACATTTTGCCTTTTTACCCACTTTGTCGGATACAAGTATCCGACCTACGTTTAAATCGTCGTTTCAGACGACCTATTCCAACTCCGCCAGTTTCTTCTCAATCGCCTCTTCGGTCATAAAGCTGCACATGCTGTGGTTGTTGACCAGCATAACCGGAGCGTCGCCGCATGCGCCCATGCATTCGCCCTCGACAAGGGTAAATTTGCCGTCGGGCGTGGTTTCGCCGTAGCCGATACCGAGTTTTTTCTTCAGGTATTCGCCGGTATCCATGCCGCCACGCAGGGCGCAGGGAAGGTTGGTGCAGACGGTCAGTTTGTATTTGCCGACCGGCTCGAGGTCATACATATTGTAGAAAGTGGCGACTTCGTATGCCTGCGCCGGCGTGATGCCGATGTAGTCGGCAACAAAGGCGATAGTTTCGGGGGCGAGCCAGCCTTTTTCGGTTTGAGCGATACGCAACGCACCCATGATGGCGGAACGGCGTTGGTCGGCGGGATATTTTGCCAACTCGATGTCGATTTGTTTTAAGGATTCTGCGGATAACATTATCGGTCAACCTCCCCGAATACGATGTCCTGCGTACCGATGATGGCAACGACGTCGGCGAGCATGTGGCCTTTTGCCATTTCGTCCATGCCTTGCAGGTGGGCGAAGCCGGGTGCGCGGATTTTCAGGCGGTAGGGTTTGTTTGCGCCGTCTGAAATGATGTAAACGCCGAACTCGCCTTTCGGATGTTCGACAGCGGTGTAGGTCTCGCCCTCGGGAACGTGCATACCCTCGGTGAAGAGTTTGAAATGGTGAATCAGGTCTTCCATGCCTGTTTTCATTTCGGTGCGTTTGGGCGGAGCGAATTTGTGGTTTGTGGTGATGACCGGGCCGGGATTGACGCGCAGCCAGTCGACACATTGCTTGATGATGCGCACGGATTGGCGCATTTCTTCCATGCGGCAGAGGTAGCGGTCGTAGCAGTCGCCGTTAACGCCGACGGGAATGTCGAAATCCATTTGGTCGTACACTTCATACGGCTGTTTCTTACGCACGTCCCACTCCACGCCCGAACCGCGCAGCATCACGCCGGTAAAGCCTTTTTGCATGGCGCGCTCGGGAGAGACAACGCCGATGCCGACGGTACGCTGTTTCCAGATGCGGTTGTCGGTCAGGAGGGTTTCGAGTGTGTCGATGTTTTTGGGGAAACGTTCGCAGAAGGCGTCGATGAAGTCGAGCATGGTGCCTTCGCGGGATTCGTTGAGCTGCTTCAATACTTTGGCGTTGCGGAATTTGCTGCTCTCGTATTTAGGCATGAAGTCGGGCAGGTCGCGGTAAACGCCGCCGGGACGGAAGTAGGCGGCATGCATACGCGCGCCGGAAACGGCTTCGTACAAGTCCATCAGCTCTTCGCGGTCGCGGAAGGCGTAGAGGATGGCGGTCATCGCGCCGATGTCGAAGGCGTGCGAACCAATGCCCATCAGGTGATTGAGGATGCGCGTTACTTCGGCGAACATGACGCGGATGTATTGGGCGCGGATAGGCACGTCAATTCCGGCGAGTTTTTCTACCGCCAAGCAATACGCCTGCTCGTTAACCATCATGGAAACGTAGTCCAGCCTGTCCATATAAGGCAGGGCTTGCAGATAGGTTTTGGTTTCAGCCAGTTTTTCGGTACCTCGGTGCAGGAGGCCGATATGCGGGTCGGCACGGACGATTTGTTCGCCGTCCAACTCCAAAATCATACGCAATACGCCGTGCGCCGCAGGGTGTTGCGGACCGAAGTTGATGGTGTAGTTTCTTAATTTATTGGCCACCGTAGTTCTCCTCACGGACGATACGCGGCGTGATTTCGCGCGGCTCGATGGTAACAGGTTGGTAAATCACGCGTTTTTGCTCTTCGTCGTAACGCATTTCGACATAGCCGGAAATCGGGAAGTCTTTGCGGAAAGGATGTCCGACAAAACCATAATCGGTCAGGATGCGGCGCAGGTCGGGATGGTTGTTGAACATGATGCCGTACAAATCGAAGGCTTCGCGCTCGTACCAATCCGCGCTGTTGTAAACGGGAACCACGGATTCGACCACGGGGAAATCGTCGTCTGAAACCCAGACGCGCACGCGGATGCGCTGATTGTTTTTAACGGAAAGAAGCTGGCTGACGACGGCGAAGCGTTTGCCCTGCCATGCTTCGTTTTTGTAAGTGCTGTAATCGACGCCGCACAAATCGACCAAAAGCTCGAAATGCAGTTCTTCATGGTCGCGCAACGTGGTCATCACTGAAATATAGTGTTCGGGCAGACACTCGACGGTAATCTCGCCCAAAGCGGAAATGACTTTGTTTGCCTGATTGCCCAAAACGCGGCTGACGGTTTCGTATAATTTGTGGATGCTTGCCATATCGTTCCCTCCCCTACTCGTCCCGCGCGATGGTGGAAGTGCGCTTGATTTTTTGTTGGAGCTGCATCAGGCCGTAAATCAGGGCTTCCGCAGTCGGCGGACAACCCGGCACATAAACGTCTACCGGCACGACACGGTCGGCACCGCGCACGACGGAATAGGAATAATGATAGTAGCCGCCGCCGTTGGCACACGAACCCATAGACAACACCCAGCGCGGCTCGGCGAGCTGATCGTACACGCGGCGCAGGGCGGGTGCCATTTTGTTGGTGAGTGTACCCGCCACAATCATCAGGTCGGCCTGACGAGGCGACGGACGGAAAATAATGCCGAAACGGTCAAGGTCGTAACGCGCCATACCTGCGTGCATCATTTCCACGGCGCAGCAGGCCAAGCCGAAAGTAACCGGCCACAGCGAACCGGTACGCATATAGTTCAGCACCGTATCCGCGCTGGTGGTAATGAAACCTTTTTTCAAAACGCCTTCTATTCCCATTCCAGCGCACCTTTTTTCCATTCGTAAACAAAGCCTACCGTCAGAACGACGATAAACACCAGCATAGACCAGAAGCCGTATGCGCCCAAATCTTTGAACACCACCGCCCACGGCAGCATAAACGCAACCTCCAAATCGAAGAGGATGAACAGGATGGCGACGAGATAATAACGCACGTCAAACTTCATCCTGGCGTTTTCAAAGGCTTCGAAACCACATTCGTAAGCCGCGTCTTTTTCAGCGTAGTGGCGTTTCGGACCTAAAATCGTGCCGAGCAGGATAAACAGCACGCCGGCCGCAAGGCCGACGAGGATGAATACAAGGACGGGAAAGTAACTGGCCAACATGGGTTTATGCCTAACTGGTTGACAGACAAATCTTAATATCCTGCTATTTTATCGAATTTCAAAATCCATTAAAAGGTAAATGTCGGCAAACCTGCAAAAAAATCTTAATAAATTCAATAAGTTTATGATAACGATTCTTATTTGTGTTTTATAACAACCCAACTTCATTCCTTTGCCCATATCAATGCCAATAAAATTGGACACAAAATGCATCACCCACCGCCAGCCCTAAACACAACAAACCCTTCCAATAAACCAGATTCGCTTTTCAGACGACCTTTTGTCCGTCTTTATCAACAAGAATCTGCTAAAATCGTCCGTTTCCCACTTCAACCTGACAGCAGTAATACATGAATATCTTTTACGAAGAGTCCGGCCAATTCAAAGTCGCCGCCATCGTCCAAAAAAACGACGCCACTTACCAAGTCGATACCCAACACGGCAAGCGCACCAAAGTGAAGGCGAATAATGTCTTTGCCGAGTTCGACGGCGATATGGCGGCGTTTTTGGAGAACGCGCAGGCGCAGGCGGCGGACATCGATACCGATTTATTGTGGGAAGTATGCGGCGAAGAAGAATTTTCCGCCGAAGCCATCGCCGAAGAATATTACGGTCATGCGCCGACCAAAACCGAGCTGGCGGCGACCTTGATTGCGCTGTACGCCGCGCCGATGTATTTCTACAAAAAAGCCAAAGGCGTGTTCAAAGCCGCGCCCGAAGAGACTTTGAAACAAGCGCTTGCCGCCATCGAACGCAAAAAACAACAAGACGCGCAAATCGACGCTTGGGCGGAAGCCTTGAAACACGGCGAGATGCCGTCTGAAATCGCGGCGGATTTGAAAACCATCCTGCACGCTCCCGACAAGCAGTCGCTGACCTACAAAGCCTTTACCAAAGCCGCCGACGCGCTGAAAACCTCCGCCTACGAATTGGCGAAAAAAACGGGCGGCATTACGTCCATTCCCCAATATCTGCAAGACGGTTTTGAAATCAAATACTTCCCCAAAGGAACAGGTTTCCCCGACCTCCCCCTGCCCGAAATGCCCGACCTGCCCAAGGCCGACGTTACCGCCTTTTCCATTGACGACGAATCGACCACCGAAGTCGATGACGCCTTAAGCCTGACCGATTTGGGCAACGGCACGAAGCGCGTCGGCATCCACATCGCCGCGCCGTCGCTTGCCGTTAAACCGGGCGACAAAATGGAAAAAAACATCATGGAACGCTTGAGCACGGTCTATTTCCCCGGCGGCAAAATCACCATGCTACCTGAAAACTGGATTGCCGCGTTCAGCCTTGATGCGGGCGCGTACCGTCCTGCCGTCAGCATTTATTTTGATGTGGATAGCGAGTTCAACGTCGGTGAGCCGACCTGCAAAATCGAAGCCGTCAACATCGCCGAAAATCTGCGCATCCAAACCATCGAGCCGCATTTCAACGCCGAAACCGGCTTGGACGAAGCCGGCGAAATGATGTTCGCCCACCATCAAGACCTGATTTGGTTCCACCAATTCGTCGTCGCCCTGCAAAAAGCACGCGGCAAATACGAACCCGACCGCGCGCCGCAATACGATTACAGCATTGAATTGGATGAGGAAGGCAACGTATCCGTCGTCCGCCGCGAACGCGGTTCGCCCATCGACATGCTGGTCAGCGAAATGATGATACTCGCCAACAGCACTTGGGCGCAGATGCTCCATGACAACGACCTGCCCGGTCTCTTCCGCGTGCAACCCGCAGGAAAAGTGCGCATGAGCACCAAATCCGAGCCGCACATCGGCATGGGCGTGCAACATTACGGCTGGTTTACCTCGCCGCTGCGCCGCGCCGCCGACTACATCAACCAAAAACAACTCCTCAGCCTGATAGACGACACCGCCGAGCCGCTCTTCCGGCAAAGCGATGCCGAACTCTTCGCCGCCCTGCGCGATTTCGACACCGCCTACGCTGCCTACGCCGACTTCCAACGGCAGATGGAAGCCTATTGGAGCCTCGTGTACCTGCAACAGCAAGGCAAAACCGAGCTGACCGCGACCATCCTCAAAGAAGACCTTGTCCGCATCGAAGGCCTACCACTGGTAACCCGCGCCACCGGCATCCCGTTCGACGCACTGCCCAAATCACAAGTCCTGCTCAAAATCACCGAGCTTGATCCCGAAAAACAGTTTATCGCGCTGAATTATGTGAAAGCCGTCGCACCTGCGGTTGCGTAAGTTTCCCGTGATGAAAAAGGTCGTCTGAAAACCTGAAATATAGGTTTTCAGACGACCTCTTTTACGTCTTAACAGCCTCTAGCGAGTTTCCACCCGTTTGAAATCCCTCGGTCGGAAACCCAGAGTAGCCAGCGAAACGAAATACAAACCGCCGCCTATCGCAATCAGGATGCACAACTGCCCTGCTTTACGCAAAGCACCAACGTGTACCCAATCAAAAGGCAGGTAAGTATGTGCAGCCCATAATCCCCCGCCCATTACAACAAGCGACAGCACTATTTTAATCAGGAAAATTCCCCATCCTTTGCTAGGTTGGTAAATGCCGTGTTTGCGCAACAGGTAATACAACAGTCCCGCATTCATACACGCGCCCAAACTGACGGCGAGCGAAAGCCCGGCGTGCTTCAAAGGACCGATAAAGGCAAGGTTCATCAACTGCGTGCAGATGAGCGTGAAGATGGCGATTTTGACCGGCGTTTTGATGTTTTGCCATGCATAGAAACCGGGTGCTAACACTTTGACCATGATAGATCCGAGTATACCGACAGAATTGGCAATCAGCGCTTGCTGCGTCATCTGCGCGTCAAACAGTGAAAACTTACTGGACATAAACAGCGTCGCCAACAACGGGAACGACAATACCGCAACCCCGACTGTCGCCGGCAGCGCCAGCAGCATACACAGACGCAACCCCCAATCGAGCAGTCCGGAAAACTGCTCGGTATTCTGATTGACGGCGTGTTTGGACAAAGTTGGCAGCAAAATCGTACCGAGCGCCGCACCCAAAACACCGCTGGGCAGCTCCATCAGACGGTCGGCGTAATACATCCACGTAATGCTGCCCGATTGCAGATAGGACGCAAAAATCGTGTTGATCACCAAAGAAATCTGTACCACGCTCACACTCAAAATCGCAGGTGCCATCTGTTTCATCACGCGGTTGACCGCTGCATCTTTGAAATTAAGCTTAGGCAACTTCAAAAAACCTAGTTTTGCCAACCAAGGCAGCTGGAAGCCGAGCTGCAAAATTCCGCCGACAAAGACCGCCCACGCCAACGCGGTCACAGGCGGATCAAAATAGGGGATGAAATATATTGAGAAAACGATAAAAGAAATATTCAAAAACGTCGGCGTAAATGCAGGAATACTGAATTTATGATAGGAATTAAGGATTGAGCCGACAAAGGAAGACAGAGAAATAAACAAGATATACGGGAACGTTATCTTCAGCAAATCGATGGAAAGCAAAATCTTTTCCGGCTCTTTAAAGCCGGGCGCGGAAGCCTGAATCACCCAAGGCGCGGCTAGAATGCCCAGCGCGGTAACGATGACCAAGACAAATGACAACATCCCTGCCACATGGCGAATAAACGCCTCCGTCGCTTCTTTCGAACGCGTTTCCTTATATTCCGCCAAAATCGGCACAAAAGCCTGGGCAAACGCCCCTTCAGCAAAGATACGGCGCAGCAGGTTGGGCAGTTTAAATGCCACAAAAAAAGCGTCGGTCGCCATGCTCGCACCAAACGTGCGGGCAATTACCGCATCACGCAAAAAGCCAAGTATGCGCGACAGCATCGTCAAACTACCGACCTTTGCCAAAGCTCCTAACAAGTTCATCCGTTTTATTCCTTCAAAAGTCCAGACGTCGTCTGAAAGCGCGTATTGTACGACAGAATATACAAATCTAGGCAAATCGGTATTCCAACAGGCAAACATATAGCGGATGAACACCCCCTGCTTCGTTGCCTGTTCCTTATGTTGCCCACCATCAAAAAGGTCGTCTGAAAACCTATTTTCGGGTTTTCAGACGACCTGTTGCTTTATCAAATCACTTCAATTATTGCCCGATAGGAATCAGCAGTGAACCAGCGTGCCTTCGTCTTCGCCGGTAATGACGCGTTTGAGCGAGCCTTGTTTGGCGATGCCGAAGACGACGATGTTGAGTTTTCGTTCGCGGCAGAGGGCGAAGGCAGTCGCATCCATGACTTTGAGGTTTTTGTTCAAGGCTTCGTCAAAGGTAATGGTTTCGTAACGTGTGGCGGACGGGTCTTTTTTCGGGTCTGCGGTATAAACGCCGTCCACGTTGGTGGCTTTGAGCATGACGTCGCAGTTCATTTCGGCTCCGCGCAGGGCGGCGGCGGTGTCGGTGGTGAAGAACGGGTTGCCCGTACCGGCGGCGAAAATCACGACTTTGCCTTCTTCAAGGTATTGGATGGCTTTGGGACGGGCGTAGGTTTCAGCGATTTGCTGCATGGAAAGCGCGGATTGTACACGCGCTTTGATGCCGAGGGTTTCGAAGGCATCTTTGAGGGCGAGTGCGTTCATAACGGTCGCCATCATGCCCATGTAGTCGGCTGTGGCGCGATCCATGCTGCCTGCTTGGGCGGATACGCCGCGGAAGATGTTGCCGCCGCCGACAACGATGCCGACTTGTACGCCCATTTTGACGACTTCGGCGATTTCACCGACGGTTTGGACGATGGTGTCGTGATTGATGCCGAAAGGGTCGGAACCCATCAGGGATTCGCCGGAGAGTTTCAGTAATACGCGTTTGTATTTGATTTGCTGTGTCATGGGATACCTTGCTTTCTTTGGGTGGATAGCGCCGAGTGAGCAGGCGAACTGACTATTCGATAACGGTGGTATTTTGCTCCGTAAACGGCATATTCTGTGTTAAAAATACTCGCAAGATGTCCAATCTTGTTGCGCTTTTTGCCTTGAATCTGCCGTTTTCTGTACCAAAAACTGACTCGTTCCAAACGATCAGTTCACCCTGTGGCGCTGCTTCAATTCGGGGAAAGGGCGTTTGATTTTTCAGACGACCTTTCGGGATGTTTGGCTGACAGGGTAACGCGTTTTCCGTAGGTGTATGGGTTTGGATAAATTATTAAGTGTTGATTATGATGAAATATTTTCTGTTCGACAGTATTTTAAACAGTGTAACTCTCAAAAAAAAGCACCCTGATTCGTTTGGAATCCAGGTGCTTTCTTTTTCATTTCTGCCTTACACTTTAGCAGCAGCGGCAACTTCGGCTGCGTAGTCGACAACGGCTTTTTCGATGCCGTCGCCTACTTTGTAACGTACGAAGCTGATGATTTCGGTGCCGTTTTCTTTAGCGAATTGGGCAACGGTTTGGTCAGGGTTCATCACGAATGCTTGGCCGTTCAGAGTGATTTCTGCCAAGAATTTGCGGATACGGCCTTCAACCATTTTAGCGGCGATGTCGGCAGGTTTGCCGGAAGCGATGGCTTGCTCAGTGTAGATGTGGCGTTCTTTTTCGATGGTTTCGGCATCTACTTCGGCTTCGGTTACGCATTGCGGTTTGGCGGCAACGATGTGCATACCGATTTTACGCGCTACGTCTTCAGAGCCTTTGAACTCAACCAATACGCCTTCGGTAGCCAATGCACCGTGGATGTAGGCAACCAGTTGGTTGGCGGTGTCGATCACTTGGAAGCGGCGGACAGACATGTTCTCGCCCAATTTGGCGATGATGGCTTTACGTTCTGCTTCAACCAGTTCGCTCAGTTCTTCAACGGTAGCCGGTTTTTTCTCGGCAGCGGTTTTCGCAACGAAGTTGGCGAATTCTACGAAGCCTGCGTCTTTGGCAACGAAGTCGGTTTCGCAGTTTACTTCAACCAATGCGCCGACATTGCCGTTGATGGCGTAAGCCAATACGCCTTCGGCAGCGGTACGGCCGGCCAGTTTGCCCGCTTTCGCGCCGGATTTGATGCGCAGGATTTCTTCGGCTTTTTCGAAGTTGCCTTCAGCTTCAACCAAGGCTTTTTTGCATTCCATCATGCCCAGGCCGGTAGCGGCGCGCAGGTCGGCAACCATTTTTGCAGTAATTTCTGCCATTTTGAATCTCCTAGATTTTGGGGAAACACGGGATATCCGTGTTTGGGAATGGGGTCGTCTGAAAAGGCTTTTCAGAACGGGATTTGAGAAAAGGGGCATAACGCCCCTCTTCGGTTTGCCGGATTACTCGGCGGCAGCTTCTTGGGCAGCGGCTACGGTTTCTTGCAGCGCTTGGTTTTTGCCTTCCAAAACTGCGTCGGCGATGCCGCGGCAGTACAGGCGAATGGCTTTGGCGGAGTCGTCGTTACCGGGGATGACGTATTTCACGCCGTCAGGGCTGTTGTTGGTATCGACTACGGCGATAACGGGGATGCCCAGTTTTTCAGCCTCGACCAGAGTACCTTTTTGGTAGCCGGTGTCGATAACGAAAATCGCGTCAGGCAGGCCTTTCATGTTTTTGATACCGCCCAAAGAACGTTCCAGTTTTTCAACGTCGCGTTGCATTTCCAGAATTTCTTTTTTGTTGAAACCGCCTTCGGCAGCGTTTTCCAAAGCGGCGGTTTTTTCTTCCAGGCGTTTGATGGATTGCTTAACGGTTTTGTAGTTGGTCAGCATGCCGCCCAACCAACGGTGATCGACGAAAGGCATACCGGCGCGGGTAGCTTCTTCGCGGATGATTTCACGCGCTTGACGTTTGGTGCCGACGAACAGCACGGTGCCTTTGTTGGCAACCAGACGGCGTACGGCTTCTTGCGCTTCTTGGAACATCGGCAGGGTTTTTTCCAGGTTGACGATGTGGATTTTATTGCGCGCACCGAAAATGTATTGTGCCATTTTCGGGTTCCAGAAACGGGTTTGGTGGCCGAAGTGAACGCCGGCTTCAATCATTTGACGCATAGTAATTTGAGACATTTTATTTCCTTGAAAGGGTTAAGAGCACACATTCAATCGCATAGAACTTGATAGGCTGCGCCTATTGTCAAGCACCCTTCGGCGAAAGTGGGCATAAGTTTTAAAAAATAGTGTGTTTCCGAAATGGAAAACTGACGGATTATAGCGGATAAGGGGTCGTCTGAAAAGGGATTTTATGCACTGCCGTCCTGTTTGCCGCCTTCTTGTCCGGCTGCGCGGCGGCTTTGTTCGAATGCTTCTTTTTCCTGCTGCTTCATCAGGCGGTTGCGGCGGCGGATGGTGACGGTGAAAACGGTAAACGCAACGGGCAGGACTGCCCAAAAAACCAAATAAATCAAAGCGCGCGCGATGCTGGGCTGGGCAGCGGAATACATGACGGCGACGAAGAGGTAGCCGATAAGGACGATATGCCACATGGCGGAATCCTGTTTTGATGTTAACGGAGCGTTTATAATCGCCGTATTCTACAACAACACTCAAAAGGTCGTCTGAAATGAGGAATGAGGAAAAACACGCCCTGCGCCGAGAATTGCGCCGCGCCCGCGCGCAGATGGGTCATCAAGGGCGGCTGGCGGCGGGGCAAACGGTTAACCGCCTGCTCAAACGTTATATCAAGAAGGGGCGGAAGATCGGCGTGTATTGGCCGATGGGCAGCGAGCTGCGGCTGGACGGCTTTGTGCGTGCGGCACAAAAACGCGGCGCCAAACTCTATCTGCCTTATATCGAACCACATTCGCGGCGGATGTGGTTCACGCCCTATCCTGCCGATGGAGTGAAACAAGAACGCAAGCGCGGCAGAGCGAAGCTGCATGTACCGCAGTTTACGGGACGCAAAATCCGCGTACACGGTTTATCGATATTGTTTGTCCCGATTGTCGGCATGGACCGCGAAGGCTACCGCTTGGGGCAGGCTGGCGGCTATTACGATGCGACGCTCGCAGCGATGAAATACCGTTTACAGGCAAAAACCATAGGTGTAGGCTTCGCTTGCCAACTGGTTGACACACTGCCGCGCGAACCGCACGACCTGCCGCTGGACGGGTTTGTATCGGAATCGGGCGTACTGGTGTTCAAACATCATTAACCAATAGTTTTCAGACGACCTCAAAGATGCTGACCGTTAAGGCACTACAAAAAGGTCGTCTGAAAACCCAAACCATCAAATATAGTGGATTAAATTTAAATCAGGACAAGGCGACGAAGCCGCAGACA
>JVVZ01000292.1:0-418 GCA_001062585.1 Neisseria meningitidis | reverse complement strand
AAACGGGTTTTTGATTGGTTTTTGTCGTGTCATTTTTTAATCCTCTCTGTTTAAACAGGTATCGGCGGCCGCCGTTCTGGCGGCCTTTTGGGGTCAACTGCCTATACGGCGTGCCATTGTGCGGCCGTGCCGCCGTTGGCACTCACGACGCGCCGTTTTGCGCGGCGCAATACTTCTTGGCTGTTGCAGCCTTCGGCTTTCAGCTCGGCAAAGTAGTTTTTGCGGATATGGTCGGCAATCCATTCCGTTCCCGTAGCAAACGGGTAGCAAGATGCGTAAACGCGGTTGCAGCGTTCCGCGTCCAACTCTGCGATGACGGCCGCGATGGTACGGGCGCGTTTGAGCTTGGCAGTTTTCATTGCTGAATCCTTTCCTAAGTAACTATGCTTAACGTAACAACAAACATCGGGAGGCTTGC
>JVVZ01000035.1:0-2877 GCA_001062585.1 Neisseria meningitidis | reverse complement strand
TACTGTCTGCGGCTTCGTCGTCTTGTCCTGATTTAAATTTAATCCACTATATTCTTCCTATTCTTGACAATTCATACAGAAACAATCACAGCCTATTCTTGCGACAGCTTTTGCAGGGAAACTATATAAAGCACGAACCGTCATAGATCACAACAAAAGGTCGTCTGAAAACCGATTTTCAGACGACCTTTTCGTTTTTCACTCATCAACATCAGAATACTATCAAATATCATTTTTTATTTTAAATTAGCAAACAAAACAATAATATCAATTATTATACCTTTCCCGTCATTTTATTCCCCGATACAATCAACATCATGACACACAAGAAAAAATCTATTAATGTCAAATAGATAGGTATTATTTTTTCCCAGCAACTTGTTCTCAAGGAGAGCCATCATGGCCGATACATTGCACTCTTTATCCAGCAACGCAGCAAATAATAAACCCGTCGTCCTCAAAGGAACGTCCCGTAATGACGTTTTACATGGCAGTCTCGGACATACCACATTCTACGGCGGCTTGGGCGACGATATTTATTACAGTAAGAACGCGGGCGACACCATTGTTGAATATGCAAATGAAGGCAATGATACGGTTTACGCCGATACAACCTTTACCTTACCGACCCACGTCGAAAACCTGACACTGACAGGCAACGGCAACACCTTCGGATTTGGCAACAACTCCAACAATATTCTAATAGGCAACAGCGGCAACAACCATTTGCTCGATAATCTAGGCGGAAATGACACGCTCTACGGTATGGATGGTGACGACCTTCTGCAGAGTGGCGGGGGGGGGGACGACCGTCTTTACGGGGGTAACGGAGATGACATCCTAGAAGGTGGTGAAAACAACGACGTACTTGATGGTGGACAAGGAAATGATACTTTAGACGGTGGCTACGGCGTAGACAAGATGACCGGCGGGGATGGAAATGATGTCTATCATGTGGACAATGTCAATGACACAGTTACCGAGCGATCGGGAGAAGGTACCGATACCATTTACAGTAGCGTTTCCTACACTGCCCCAGAAAATGTTGAAAACCTGACTTTGAGAGGCAGCAGCGACATCAACGGTATTGGCAACCGTAGTGACAACATCTTGACAGGCAACAACGGAAATAATCGCTTGAGCGGTGAAGACGGCAATGATTTCCTGTACGGCATGGGCGGTAACGACACCCTGTCAGGTGGCAATGGAAATGACCACCTCAACGGAGGAGACGGTGATGATTATCTTGCAGGCGGCTTGGGTAGCGATACCATCGTAACAGGTGCAGGCAGAGACACTGTCGCCTTTACTGCAGCAGATATTCGTGAAGGCAGTATAGATCGTTTGCTCGACTTTAACCCTGCGACGGACAAACTCGACCTATCTGGTATGCGTTCACTGCTGACTGGCAGCAACGCCAATTTGAGCTGGTCAAAGATGTTCGTTGACAAAGACCCTGAGGTCATCCTCCAAAAAGACCGTCCTTATCTCATCTTCGATACAGAGCAGCAAACTCTTGCTTATAGTGAGGCAGGTTCAAGCAGCAGCACCATATTTGCCAAATTCGATAACGGCGACCTATCAAAATGGTTGAGCGCGTCCAATATCATCGGCTAAAGATTTGCTAAAAAGAACAGACCATTTGGAACGAATCTGCTTTTACTGGGAAACGACACATAAAGCATGATTCGTTACAGATAGCAACAAAAGGTCGTCTGAAAATCAGTTTTCAGACGACCTTTTCGTTTTTTCACCCTCTCGACATTAAAATACTATTAAATATTATTTCATATTTTAAATTAATATAAAAAACAATAATATAAATTATTATATCTTTTGCATCATTTTATTTCTCGATACAATCAGCATCAAACATACAAGAAAAAACCTATAAATGTCAAATAGATATTTATATCTATTTTTCCCAGCAACTTGTTCACAAGGAGAGCCATTATGGCCAATACATTGCACCCTTTATACTATAACGTAGCAAACAATGAATCCGTCGTCATTAAAGGCACGACCCGCGATGACGTTTTATATGGCAGTCTCGGGCATACCGTATTCTACGGCGGCTTAGGCAACGATGTTTACCACAGTAAAAACGCAGGTGACACCATCGTTGAATATGAATATGAAGGCAACGATACCGTTTACGCCGATACAAACTTTACCTTACCGACACACGTCGAAAACCTGACACTGACCGGCTACGGCAACAATTACGGTTTCGGCAACAACTCAAATAACACCCTGATAGGCAACAGTGGCAACAACCGCTTAAGCGGTGGTCGTGGTAATGACACACTACACGGCATGGATGGTAACGACCTGCTGATGGGCGGCGATGATCGCGACTATCTTTACGGAGGTAGTGGAAATGACGTGCTACAAGGAGGAGAAGGAAACGACCTGCTCGATAGTGGATACGGCAACGACACTTTAGACGGTGGCAGCGGTGCAGACAGCATGAGCGGAGGATACGGAGATGATATTTACTATGTAGATAATGTGAACGATACGGTTACTGAATGGTGGGGAGAAGGTACCGATACCATTTACAGCAGCGTTTCCTACACCGCCCCAACCAACGTCGAAAACCTGACACTGACAGGCTATGGCAATAATTACGGTTTCGGCAATAACTCCGACAATACTCTGATAGGTAACAGCGGCAACAATCGCTTGAGCGGTGGTCGCGGAAACGACACGCTACACGGCATGGACGGCAACGACCTGCTGATGGGCGGCGATGACCGTGACTATCTGTACGGAGATAACGGAGATGACGTGCTACAAGGAGGCGAAGGAAACGACCTGCTTGATGGTGGATACGGCAACGATACTTTAGACGGTGGCAGCGGTGCAGACAGCATG
>JVVZ01000291.1:0-6748 GCA_001062585.1 Neisseria meningitidis | reverse complement strand
GTTTGTTCCATCTGCCTTGCGATAAAGGCTACCTGAAAAATTCCTGCTGTTGATGTTTCGGGCATTCTTTTTCAGACGACCTTTATAAATGCTCAATTCAGTCGGCTTACACCCTATTATTTTCAATAATCCAATCAAAATCAGCCATCTGCTACCGTGCAGGCTGCTTTTCCAATTCCTGCAACACGCGCAGGATTTCTGCCAGTACATCGTTTGTTTGCTGCAAAATCTCGTGATTCCAAAAACGCAGCACGGTAAAGCCCAAGCTGTTGAGATATGCCGTCCGCGCGTGGTCGTATGCGGCTTGTTCCGTGTGCTGCCCGCCGTCCGCTTCGATAATCAGCTTGGGCGTTACGCACATAAAATCAACAATATAATTTCCCATCGGCTGCTGGCGGCGGAATTTATAGCCGTTCAGACGGCCTGCCCGCAGGTGCTGCCACAATTTTGCTTCCGCCTCGCTCATTTCTTTGCGCATGGCTTTGGCGCGTTGATGCAGGGTGGGGTTGTCGGTGGTCAATAGTTTTTCGGGCGGGTTCATTTTTTTATTATTGGGTATGGAAAATGCCTTGATGACCATCTTTTTTCAGTAAGTGTAGATTAGCTTAAAAAACAACATAGCACGCGTAATCGTACAAAAACGTTGAGCTTGCCAATCCATCCTATTCTTGAGGTCGTCTGAAAATTCTTTCCGTTTGGCAAACACCAAAGATTTTTGCCGCAATCATTGATATGTAGGTCTTGGTGAGTTTCTTTCCGGTAATGTTGAGAACGTTAGTTTGTTATGGTGTATTGAATGGTGGGTGCTGAGTTGCCGAATGTGGTTTTATTCTATGTCTATGATGGTTTGTACGCCTTCTAATATTTTATTGGATAGGTTTTCTAGGTTTCTTGCGCCTTCATCGACCCTCGGCCCTTTTTGCTTGAGTACCTGATCCATGTAGATGCTGCCGGCCATGGCGGGTTCTTTCAGGCAGTGGTCTACGGAAAATTGCTCCAATTCTGCGGCGGTTGTCGGGATGGCGCATTCTGAGTTGGCTATGGTTTTGCTGCTTTCAGAGATGGTTTTGTAGACGCCTTGGGTGGCAGAATCGAAGATATCCGCGCCGAGTTGGCTGATTTTTTTCAGGTCGATGGTTTTGTCACCTGCGAAGGCGGGGGCGCTCATAAGCAGGCAGAGGAGTAAAGCCGTTTTTTTCATGAAATGCCTTTATGAATGGGTTTTCTTCAGGCGGTTTGATGGGCAAACCGCCTTGTGGTTTGGTGTAATGTGTTAGCGATTGTTTTGTTTTTGGTAGTCGTCATTCCATGCTTGTACGGCTGTATTGGCATCGCGTGCGACGGAGTGGATGGTGTTGCACGCGGATAATGCGCCGATTAATGCGATAAACAGGGCTACTTTTTTCATAGGGTTAATCCTTGTGTTGATGGTGGTGAGTAAGGCCGGCCAGTGTTTGACCGGCATGAAATCGGTATGGTTTTTAAAAGCTGGTGATAAAGGTAATCAAGCCCAAAATGATACCGGGGGCGTTTGCCAGCATAACGGGGTAGTCGCGTTTTTCTTTCAAGAAGCCGTAGGCAACCCATAATGTGCAGTTGATGGCGGCGACGAGGGGTTGCAGCGGCGAGCCGGGGTTGCCCGCGAGGTTGTTTTGGATTTGCGGGATGTAGGAAACGTACATGCCTACTGCGGTCAGGGTAGCGACGACGGAGAGTACGCGCATTTGTTTTTCAGTCATGGTTTTCCTTTCTGATTTGAGGGTTGGGGGGATTTTTCAGACGACGTTTTATGCTGAGGGGTCGTCTGAATTTTTGTTTTTATATTTTTGGTTTTATCGTGTTTCAGACGACCTTTGTTGAGTGGAAAAGTCGTCTGAAAAGGCGGCTTATTGTTTTGCCGCTTTCATATTGTCAATGAATTTGTCAAACAGATAGCTGACATCCTGCGGGCCGGGGCTGGCTTCGGGGTGGCCTTGGAAGCAGAACACGGGTTTGTCGGTCAGCTCGATGCCTTGCAAGGTGTTGTCGAACAAGGATTTGTGGGTAATCCTTGCGTTGGCGGGCAGGGTGTCGGCATCGACGGCGAAACCGTGGTTTTGGCTGGTGATGACGACTTTGCCACTATCCAAGTCTTGTACGGGGTGGTTCGCGCCGTGGTGGCTGAAGTGCATTTTCAGGGTTTTTGCGCCGATGGCGAGGCTGATGAGCTGGTGTCCCAAGCAGATGCCGAAGATGGGTTTGCCGCTTGCCATCAGTTTTTGCACGGCTTCGATGGCATAGGTACAAGGTTCGGGGTCGCCGGGGCCGTTGGACAGGAACACGCCGTCTGGGTTGAGTGCCAACACGTCTTCCGCGCTGGTTTGGGCGGGGACGACGGTCAGGTGACAGCCGCGTGCGGCAAGCATACGCAGGATGTTGGTTTTCACGCCGAAATCATAGGCGACGACGTGGAACGGTTGTTCGGCAGGGGTAACGAAACCTTTGCCCAGCGCCCATTCGCCTTCGGTCCATTCGTAGGCATCTTGGCAGGAAACTTCTTTTGCCAAATCTTTGCCGACCATGCTGCCGAACGCGGCAATGAGTTCTTGCGCTTTTTCAACCGTGGCATCCGCGCCGGTCAAAATCGCGCCGCCTTGTGCGCCTTTTTCGCGCAGCAGCGTGGTCAGGCGGCGGGTGTCGATGTCGGCGATGGCGACGGTTTTATTGCGCACGAGATAGTCGTGCAGGCTTTCGGAGGCGCGGAAGTTGCTGTGCAGCAGCGGCAGGTCGCGGATAATCAAGCCTGCGGCATAAACGCTGCGGCTTTCTTCGTCTTCGGCGTTGGTGCCGGTATTGCCGATGTGGGGGTAGGTGAGGGTAACGATTTGTTTGCAGTAGGACGGGTCGGTCAGGATTTCCTGATAGCCGGTCATGGAAGTGTTGAACACGACTTCGCCGGAAGTCGAACCTTCGTAACCGATTGATGTGCCGTGAAATACGCTGCCGTCAGCGAGAACGAGAAGAGCCGGAGTGGTCATGATGAATCCTGTTTGCCTGATGATGGTCGGTTTGCAGAAACGGGCAGGGGTCGTCTGAAAATTGTTTACAAAAAAGACCGCCTGAGAAAATATCGGCTAAAAAAAAACACGCCCCGCAGCCTTGATTTTGCTGCGTAACGTGCTTTTTCAGGCATAGCTGCCTATGCCGTAGAAGCAATGCATTCTACGTCAAAAAGCCATATCGTTCAAGCCGTGACTTGGCAACGGATTTTGCCTTTACAATCGCGCCGCCTGTTTCATTTTCGCCATTGTTCGCCGCGTCAGATAAAAAAAACAGCCCGAACCCCACATAAATGACATCGTAAATGTTAGAATCTCATTCCGAGAAAATAAAAACAACGTCATCATCCGTCAACCGACGATTTTATGAAAAAAGAACGCATTATGAAAAACAAATCTTCACGTTGCCCCGGTTCCATCCGTCCGATGATTTACAGCATCGCCTCCGCGCTCGCCCTGATGGGGGCGGCATCGCAAGCGCAAGCGCAGTTTGCCAAAACCCCGCTTTATTTGCAAAACGAAAGCCAAATTACAGAGCAACCGAAAGTTAAGCATAACATCATGTTTTTTATTGATGATTCGGGTAGTATGCAACTTCGAGTGAGTAATGCTTATGATGAATATAGAAGGCCATTAAACAGGTTGGATGTAGCTAAAATAGCGTTGAAGGGTATTCTTGATGAGTATAAGGACCAGTTCAACTGGGGTTTGCAGACGCTTCATAATAATGGTCGGTCAGATGTGGATTTTTATAGTTCTGATCCTGAAACAATGAAAGCGCGGGTTAATGCTCTCAAATATGGGTCTGCAACCCCGACGACACGTCGCTATTTTGAAATTGTCAGTACAATCGTTATGCCCAAGGTTGAGTACCGTTGTCAAAAATCCTATGTCATTATGATGTCGGATGGTGATGCCAACGATAGCTCTTATTGCGGTACTTCTCCATATTGGCCAGATAGAACTGTTTTTGACTATGAGGCTCGTCGTTATTACCATGCTGCCGTGCGTTATAACTGGGGCGTTTATACTCCTTATAACACTAAGGAGTATCAAGATGCATACAAATATTTTGGCGAGAGGTCAATGCAGGATAGACCTTTACGCTGTATGTTGGGCGAACCTTCCTATGATCAGTTCTGGGATCGCGGTAACGGCTTGGCTTTTTTCAGTAGAAAACTGGCAACAAAAGACTTTAAAGTCGGTGGTACGGATAAGGCGGGTAAAAGCTGGGATGGTGATCCAAATGATTTCGGAGACTACAAAAAACAAACTGTTCAAACCTTTACGGTAGGTTTTGGTAATGATATTACTCCCGCTGGTGCAGATTATCTGAGGCGTGGTGCTACGGGAGATCCCAAAAAAGGAGGAGGGTATTACACTGCCACAGACCGTGAAAGCCTACTTGCAGCGTTTAAAGATATTACTGATACGATTAAAAATGACAGTCAAAATAGTGAACCGATTACTTTGGATGGCGGTACCGCTCCGGCCACTTCCAGTAGCGGTATTCCTGATTTGGCAGCAACCATCAAGCTGAATACCGGCTCTTGGAGCAGTCAGATTTTATTTAATAAATTGAATAATAGTGATGGTAGACGGGAAGGTACAGTTACCCAGCCTTCCTTTGGTAATCGTAAAACATTGATTAACACAGGTTCTAATACTTACTTTATCGACGCCATCCCTACTGATAAAGTCAACAATGCCTATTTCGGCATTGAGAATAGTGACAAAGACGAATGGAAAAAACTGCTCAATTGGACGGGCAGGGTCGGCAATGATGACAGTGCATACAAGCCTTACCGTGACCGTAAAGCCGGAGAGCGTGATTTGGGCGATATTTTGGATGGTTCTGTTGCTGCAGTCGGCAATCAGGAGCATGGTCGCCGCAAATATTTGGTTGCTGCAGCCAACGACGGTATGGTGCATATTTTCCAAAGTACGGCAGGCGAACATCCTTATGATTTGAAAGTCAGCTATCTTCCTTCTGCGATGGAGCGCGAAAATGATGCTTCGGGCAACCCGATTACGCTTGCCAAGGTATTGAAAGACATTGCTGATAAAGATTATGGTAAATCCATTGAAAACCATAAATACGGCGTAAATGGTGGCTTTACCCTGCGTCAGACTGCCGCAGCTGAACAAGGCAGTAAGTTTCAGCAACGTGTCTTTATGTTTGGCGCAATGGGACAAGGCGGACGTGGTGCATACGCTCTCAATATAGGCGGTAAAGAAGATCAAACCGCCGCTACCGGCCTGGATGCGGCTGCTTGGAGCGATAAAGTTCCTTTGTTTGAAACGACCAAAGGTAAAGACAATACCTTGGGCTTTACCATCGGCACGCCGCAAATCGGTCGTGTTTCCATCAAACGTGAAACTGACGGTAGTGCCAAACTGAATGAAAACATCCGTTACGCAGGCTTCCTCGCCAGTGGCTACGCAGCTGAAGAAAAAGATGCAGCAGCCAACGAAACGGCGTTATATGTTTACGAAATGCTTGGTAAAGAAGTCGGTACAGGCGAGAAACGCGGTCAGGCTGCAGGTAAACCCGGTGATCAACTGGCGAAAATTGTCGTGAAGGGTGGTGTAGGCGGCCTGTCTACACCGACACTGCTTGATACCGATTTTGACGGAGTTGTCGATTTTGCCTTTGCAGGCGACCGAGGGGGTAATATGTACCGCTTCGACCTGCGCGGGGCCGCTCCGAAAGATTGGACTGTGGTTAAAATCTTCTCCGGTTCGTCAAGCAAGCCGATTACCTCGGCTCCTGCCGTATCACGAAAAGGAGCTAAGGAATACGTCGTGATTTTCGGTACAGGTAGTGAAATCTACCAAAGTGATTTGAGCAATACTGAGACACAATCGATTTACGGTATTGTCCAAAAATTGGATAAAACACCGAAAGATTTGTTCGAAGACAAGGCAAATAAAGATATTGCTGAGCAAAATCTGCGCGAACAAACTATTACTGAGGTAGAGCAGTCATATAACGATGGAAACAATCAGCCGCAAACCAGTAAAGCCTTGTATCTGAGCAACGAAAAAATTGAAGAGAAACATAAGGGCTGGTTCATCAATCTGCGTCCCGGCGAGCGTGTCAGCATTAAGCCGACCATGATTCTGCGTACTGCCATCGTTACAATACGCAAGTACGCTTCCGATGGCGGTAAGACTATCGGCAAGGAGGAAGCGGAAAAAGACTTGTGTATGCCTGTCAGCAACAATAAGTCAACCGTAACCAGCACGACCTTCCTCGGCATCAATGCTGATAACGGCGGTGCACTCAATAGCCGTAGCGCACGTTTTACGCCTGATATATTTAAGCGTGAATTGAGTGGTTTCGGTACGCAATACGCCAACGGTTTGACTCAAGAGGGTATTGTCAGCTTCACCTTTATCGATCCGAACAAGCGTACAGATGATCCTGTTACCGCCGATGGCGACAGCGGTGGAACCGGTACGGATAAAGAGCTTGGATTGGGATCTGGTACGCCCAACAATAGATGCTTCTCAGGCAAAGAGGGTGACCAGCGTAGTTTGTTGCTGAATAATGCGCAATCGCTGGAAGTAAAAGGCCGTATCTGTGGTCTGCAACGTATCAGCTGGCGCGAGCTGTTTTTCTGATTGGTTCGTGTAAGCGTATGAAGACCAAGAGGTCGTCTGAAAACTGAACTGGCCCCCAAATCTTGGACACTCATAAAAGCCTT
>JVVZ01000290.1:0-1322 GCA_001062585.1 Neisseria meningitidis | reverse complement strand
AATAGTTTAAAGCTTTGTTTCTTAAGTCCGCAGAGTATGCCATGGTTAGACCTTAAAAGTTGAGTATTGTACTATTTTGTTTTCAATTGACTATAAAAATCAAACTGATACGGGTGGCTATGTTCAAATACAGATAGCGTGACTCCATCCAATAACGAAAAGGTCGTCTGAAAAACATTTTCAGACGACCCCAAGCGTCAAACAAACCATGCCGCCTCCTTTTCAATCTTGTATTGTCAAAAACAAATTTACAGTCAGAATGTTATACAGTATCATCTCGAAACTCATTTACTTTCTTTCAGACGACCTATCCCTCTCTTAGAGCAAACCAATAATTCGGTAGCGCATTACTTTAGTTTCATAGCAAAATCAAAATTTGTTATATGCCGCCGATGTTCTTATCTGCTTGCACCAATACATCACCTTAAGGTCGTCTGAATGCTTTACGACTTATGAATTCCATTCTCTTAACCGGCCTAATCCAACGGCTGCTGATTGCCCTTCTCGCAATTGCAGCATTATGGGCAATATATTTTTGGGCAGTCGCATCATGAGCATCAAGGTAGAAAATCTGACAGTCAGCTACCAACGCCGCCCTGCCATCCACCATATTGATATTACTTTTGAAGACCACAGCATGTGGGCAATTTTCGGCCCCAACGGTGCGGGAAAATCTACGCTGCTCAAAGCCATTATGGGACTTCAAAACATCGATACGGGCAAAGTGTCCCTTGAAGGATTGCAACGTAAAGATATCGCCTATCTGCCCCAGCAGTCGGACATTGACCGCAGCCAGCCCATGACTGTCTTTGAGCTTGCCGCGATGGGTTTATGGTACGAAATAGGCTTTTTTGGCCGCGTGAACGCCCAACAACACCAACGGGTGATGGCTGCATTGGAGCGCGTCGGCGTTCAGGATCTTGCCGACCGTCAAATCGCCCACCTTTCCAACGGGCAATTCCAACGTGTCCTATTTGCGCGGATGCTGGCTCAAAACGCCAACTTCTTGCTTTTGGACGAACCTTTTAACGCGGTAGATGCTCGGACAACTTACGCATTGCTAGACGTATTGAAACAATGCCATGAAGAAGGCCAAGCCATCATTGCCGTTTTGCATGATTACGAACAAGTCCGAACCTATTTTCCCCATACCATTCTGATTGCACGGGAAAAAGTTGCCGCAGGAGCAACCCATACCGTACTGACCGACGCCAATTTAAGCCAAGCCAACGCACTGATGCAAAGGCAAGAATCGGCAAATTGGTGCGAGGTATAGTGGATTAACTTTAAACCAGTACGGCGTTGCCTCGCCTTAGCTCAAA
>JVVZ01000034.1:0-398 GCA_001062585.1 Neisseria meningitidis | reverse complement strand
GATATGGAAATGATATCTATCATGTGGACAATATAAATGATACTGTCACCGAGCAGTGGTTCGAGGGTACCGATACTATTTACAGCAGCGTTTCCTATACCGCTCCAACCAACGTCGAAAACCTGACACTGACAGGCTACGGCAACAATTACGGTTTCGGTAACAACTCTGACAATACCCTGATAGGCAACAGTGGCAACAACCACTTAAGCGGTGGTCGTGGAAACGACACGCTACACGGCATGGACGGTAACGACCTGCTGATGGGCGGCGATGATCGTGACTATCTTTACGGAGATAACGGAGATGACGTGCTACAAGGAGGCGAAGGAAACGACCTGCTCGATGGTGGATACGGCAACGATACTTTAGACGGTGGCAGCGGTGCAGACAGCATG
>JVVZ01000289.1:0-1414 GCA_001062585.1 Neisseria meningitidis | reverse complement strand
ACTGTCTGCGGCTTCGTCGCCTTGTCCTGATTTAAATTTAATCCACTATATCAAACCAGTCGGCGGAGGAACAAAATGAAAGTGCTCGTTTTAGGTGCCGGAGTTGCCGGCGTATCTTGCGCGTGGTATCTGGCGGAAGCCGGACATGAGGTAACGGTAATCGACCGCGCCGAAGGCGTGGCAATGGAAACCAGTTTCGCCAATGCGGGCCAGCTCTCTTACGGCTACACCACGCCTTGGGCGGCACCCGGCATTCCGACCAAAGCACTGAAATGGCTGTTTAAAAGCCATCCTCCCCTGCTGTTCCGCCCCGACGGCAGTCTGTATCAAGTCGAATGGCTGTGGCAAATGCTGCAAAACTGCACGGCATCCCGCTATCAAATCAACAAAGAGCGCATGGTCAGAATTTCAGAATACAGCCGTGAAATGTTCCGCCGTTTTGAAGCGCAAACCGGCATGAATTTTGAAGGACGCAAAAAAGGAACTTTGCAGATTTTCCGCCAAGCCAAAGAAGTCGAAGCGGCAGAACAAGACATTACCGTTTTGGAACGGTACGGCGTGCCCTACCGTCGTCTGAAACCCGAAGAATGCGCAGAATTCGAGCCTGCACTTGCACGCGTTACCGCCAAAATTGCCGGCGGCCTGCACCTGCCTGCGGATGCGACCGGTGACTGCCACCTCTTCACCCAAAACCTGTACAAACTGTGTCTGGAAAAAGGCGTACAGTTCCATTTCAACCGAACCATCCGCCGCATCGAACACAACGGTCAGCGCATCAGCGCAGTCAAAACCGAAACAGAACGGTTTGAAGCAGATGCCTTCGTCTGCGCGCTCGGCTGCTTCAGCAGGACGGTTTTGGCGCAGTTGGACCTCGATCTGCCCATTTATCCCGTCAAAGGCTATTCCTTGACCCTTCCCGTCACAAACTCAGACGGCGCGCCGGTTTCCACCGTTTTGGACGAAAGCTACAAAGTCGCCATCACACGATTCGATAACAGAATCCGCGTCGGCGGTATGGCGGAATTGTCCGGCTACGAAATCAAACTGTCCGAAAAACGCCGCGAAACGCTGGCTTTGGTCGTCAACGATTTGTTCCCCGAAGGCGGCGACTTGAATCAGGCATTGTTCTGGAGCGGCCTCAGACCGATGACGCCCGACAGCACGCCGTTAATCGGCCGCACCCGCTTTGACAACCTGTTCCTGAATACAGGTCACGGTACTTTGGGCTGGACCATGTCGCTGGGCTCGGCAAAATTGACCGCCGATATCGTGTGCGGCAAAGACACCGAAATCCGCAGCGACGACTTGAGCCTGTCGCGCTATCCGTCTTGAACTTTCAACCGACAAGGTTTGAGCGGCACTATAGTGGATTAACTTTAAACCAGTACGGCGTTGCCTCGCCTTAGCTCAAAGA
>JVVZ01000288.1:0-1493 GCA_001062585.1 Neisseria meningitidis | reverse complement strand
CCCTGATAAGGCTGACTACCGGCAATACGTCGGGGAGCAGGTGGAAGCCCTGCATTTCAAATCAATTTAAAAGAAGATTCCTATGTATAAGAAGTTTCTTGTAATAATAATTGGTATATTGCTTTCAGCAATGACAATCAAATTTATATATACGGTCAACCTGACAACTTTTCTTACAGAAAGTCCATTTATTATCTTGAGTTATATTGCACTTGTTTGTATGTGGGTATTAGATGTTTAACCTAGATGAAGGACAAATGGCAGAATTGAGTGATCGAATTCGAGAGCTGAATGGAAAGTAGTTATCAGAGTTACCTGTTTTGACGGAGACACGAAATGAAGCAAGAGAACGACACCTTAGCCCGACTGAAGGCAAACATAGGTGCCAAACTGCACCATGTAACGGAATACCACCGCGATCAGGAAGAACATGAAATGCTGGAGCGCATGATTTCACAGGGCATGATTCCTCAAGACGATTACAGCAAGGAAGAACGGAAATTGTTGATTAAAGCCTTTTTCGCCTTTATGTACGGACAGAAAGGAGATTCAACCCGAGAAACAGCACAGGAATTTGATCTTGTGTTGCAGGAGATTTTGAGTAACAGGTGTACAACTAATTTGCCTCCTGAGAAAAATGCACATGATCTATATATAGCTGGGCAGTTACCCTTAGAAAACAATTGTGACGTTAAGTGTTTTTTGTCCTATCCCGGTCATTCGGATCGATATAAATATATGGATTTAACCTTTAAACCGGATTTAAAAACTGAAATTGATAAATAATCAAGTTTGTATAAGGTCGTCTGAAAACGTTTCAGACGACCTTCACTTCATCTAAAAGCGAAAGGAAGCAACATGAAGAAACTCCGCAAGCCCGTCAAACAAATTGTGATTGGCACTTACGAAAGCATGAAGGCTGCATCCAAGCAGGTTGACCTGTTGATGCGTGGTAATAAAGATTTATGCGTCAATATCGTTCAGGACGGTCGCAAATTTCAGGTTCGAACGGTTGCTTGGCAATAAAAAAGCCGCTTTCTTTCAAAGGCGGCTTTGGGAGAATTGGATAATCTCGTAGGGGTACGCAGATTATCCTTTTTTTCATCCATTATTTCAATACCCGCTGTTCGGCGGAAATTTAAAAAGGTGTGTGTATGAATAAATCTTATTTGGGTTTACTGGCTGCCGCCATACTGGGGGCTGCTCCTGCGGCTTTTGCCGACGATGTGATGAACGGTGATACTCGCTTGGCGTGCGAGGCGGTTTTGTGCCTGTCTTCGGGCGACCGTCCGAGCGAGTGTGCGCCGTCGATTAAGCGTTATTTTTCGATTAGGCATAAAAAGATGGGTGATACGCTGAAAGCGCGGCGAAATTTTCTCAAAATGTGTCCGACAAGTTCGGAAACAGCTGAAATGGCGGGTTTGACAGACGCGATTGCGGAGGGCGCGGGTCGCTGCGACGCGCAGGAACTGAACCGCATGATGCGCTATACG
>JVVZ01000287.1:0-327 GCA_001062585.1 Neisseria meningitidis | reverse complement strand
AGAGTATGCCATGGTTAAACCTTCAAAGTTGAGTATTGTACTATTTTGTTTTTAGTTGACTATAGTGTCATAGTCGGTAAATATGGCACGCCCTTTTCACATGAATTGAATGATCTATATTTCATCTCATTAAAAAAATGGTTGGGTTGCTATATTTATGTAGAAAGTTATTAGTATGTCTTTATCCATTTCTGCAACGTGTACAGAATATATGTGTAAACGGGCTGCCCCAAAATAAGTCGTCTGAAAAGCTTAAATTCCTTTTCAGACGATCTTTCTACCGTTTATCCCATTTGCTTTACCGTTGATGACATTCAAGTTACCATA
>JVVZ01000033.1:0-454 GCA_001062585.1 Neisseria meningitidis | reverse complement strand
ACTGTCTGCGGCTTCGTCGCCTTGTCCTGATTTAAATTTAATCCACTATATTTCAATCCACCGAGAAAAATAGCAATCGAAAAGACGCATCGCCGCCATTCTTCGCATAACGGTCTTAAATTGGATATTGGCAGATTCAGAATCAGATTGAACCTGACAACAATAATAGACCAGATGAACTAATACTTTATAAGTATAATCAATTTTTCGTATATTAACAATTTTTGAAAATAAAGCCGTAGTGAAAGACAATACCTGAGAAAGAGACCATCGAGAAGAAGAATAGTTTGAAATAAAGACAAACTTATAACGGACTTTCACACAGCAAAAATCATCTCCAAGCCTCAAGTCCGCTCAAAAACACGCCAAATTTCCATCCATATCCAATAAATACCGCCAGGCCCGTTTTATGACAAAGGTCGTCTGAATAAACTATACTTTCAGACGACCCCTA
>JVVZ01000286.1:0-7749 GCA_001062585.1 Neisseria meningitidis | reverse complement strand
GTAGCTTTGGCTTTCTTGGGAGTCCTGCTACGAAGACTATGAACACGCTCTAAGGAATTTTTAAAGAAAAATAATGGAGGAATGCCAAATGATAGTTGTTTTCTGGATGATAGGGTTTTAAATTTCTTTTTTGGATTGTTTAATAATCCAAGATTAGAAGAATCTATTGAGTGGCATTTAAATATTTTTGATGATAGATATCCATCATCAATGTTACCTATTGCATCTGCAGGAGGTGGAGATTTGATTCTGATTGGCATAAAAGATGAATATCAGTCTAAAATTTTTTACTGGTCTCATGATTTTGAGGCAGAGGAAAGCGGAAGCCAATATTTTGAAAATATTGAGTTCATCTCAAATAATTTAAAAGAATTTTTGAGCATGCTTTCTTCTGAAGACTAATGCTTTTTTAGTCTAAAAAAACCAAATAACGACCTGCATAATGACAGATATAAGTCAGGGACACATATCCAAGAGTAAAAAGATTTCCCCTCGTGAGTGTATAAATACAAAGAAACACTGACAATTAAAAAAGTAAAAAGCGGCAATACGAATATGTTTAACAGCAAAATAACTGGAACGAACCACTTTTCTTCAAAAATCCAGCAACCAGCCTAAGAGAATAGATAAATGACCACACCCAAAGACCCTCTCGGTTCTGCATGGATGATTGTTGCCGCACTCGGTTTTACCGTCATGAACGTGTGCATCAAAGCCGCGGCGGCAAAATTCGGTTTCAACAGTGGCGAACTGGTATTTTGGCGCATGAGTTTTGCTGCCGTCGTATTAGGCATAATGGCAAAAGCACGCGGCGACACCTTTGCCACACCACATTGGAAAACCCATCTCAACCGCAGCGTTGTCGGTACAGCCGCCATGTTTTGTCTGTTTTATGCCGTCATGCACCTGCCGCTGGCAACGGGGGTAACCTTAAGCTACACCTCCTCGATTTTTCTGGCGGTATTTTCATTTTTTATCCTGAAAGAGCGGATCGCGTTTTATACGCAGGCAGTTTTGTTATTTGGCTTTTTCGGTGTCGTCCTGCTGCTGAACCCTTCGTTCAAAGGCGGACAGGAAATCGCCGCATTGGCAGGCTTGACGGGCGGAGCCATGTCAGGTTGGGCGTATTTGCAGGTACGCGAACTGTCATTGCTCGGCGAGCCGGGTTGGCGGGTAGTGTTTTATTTTTCGATAACCGGCGTCGTTATGGCATCGGTTTGGGCAACTTTGACCGGCTGGCACAGCATTCCCCTCTCCGCCCTGCCCTATCTTTTCTGCATCGGGCTTGCCGCCATGCTTGCCCAACTTTCCATGACCCGCGCCTATAAAGTCGGCAACAAATTCACCGTCGCCTCCCTTTCTTATCTTACCGTCGTCTTTTCCGCCCTATCAGGCACGATATTTTTGGACGATACCGTCACTTGGCAGGAAACCTTTGGTATGATTATTATTGTCACAAGCGGCATATTAAGCAGCATCCGGCCAGTTTCGATTAAAAAGTGGCTTACCAAAACAAGCTGACCATCAACCTCATCATTAACATCATATAAAAAGGAGAGTACGATGATTTCCATCCGCGAGCAGTCTTACGGTTTGAATGTGGCGCTGTACAACGAATTTACCCTCGACGATTTCCGCCAGCTTGAAGCTGCCTTATTGGAAAGCAAACAAAAAATCCACTTGCCCGACATCCTTTTGGATTTGTCCATGCTGAAAGATTTCACAATCGATATGGCGATGGAGCAAATCAAATTCCTCAATCAACATGAAAACGATTTTGGCCGCGTCGCTGTCATTACAGACGACATTTGGATCAAACTCGGCGCCCGCCTCTCCAGCCTGTTGACCAACCAACATCCGAAATATTTTGACGACGCCACTAAGGCTCAAGAATGGCTGTTGGCAAGCAATTTCAGGCAATAAAAATGAAGGGCTGAAACAGACGAAATAGCATCCCGCCCTTTTCACCTTCTGAATTTCGCTCGGAAGGGGTCGTCTGAAACATGCAAAATACACACAAAATAGCCCCGTTTTAGTGTTATCAATAACGTTTCTTCATTTAAATATGCTAAAACTCGATAATTTGTGTAAAATACACTCCGCATAAGGATAGGACTCCCATGCTGCTGATTCCCGCAATCGATTTAAAAGAAGGCCGCTGCGTGCGCCTGAAACAAGGTTTGATGGAGCAGGCGACGGTGTTTTCCGATTCGCCCGCCGAAACTGCGCTGCATTGGTTCAAACAAGGCGCGCGCCGTTTGCATTTGGTGGACTTAAACGGTGCATTTGCCGGCGTTCCGCAAAATTTCCCCGCCATCAAGGACATCCTCGCTGCTGTTGCCAAAAACATTCCCGTACAGCTGGGCGGCGGGATACGCGACTTGGAAACCATTGAAAAATATTTGGATTTGGGATTGAACGACGTCATTATCGGTACGGCGGCGGTAAAAAATCCCGACTTCGTGCGCGAAGCGTGCAAAACGTTTCCCGGGCAGATTATCGTCGGGTTGGATGCCAAAGACGGCATGGTGGCGATAGACGGCTGGGCGACCGTAACCGAGCATCATGTGATTGATTTGGCGAAACGTTTTGAAGACGACGGCGTCAACAGCATTATTTACACCGACATCGGTCGCGACGGCATGATGAGCGGCGTGAACATCGACGCGACCGTCAAATTGGCGCAAGCCGTCGCCATTCCGGTTATCGCGTCGGGCGGATTGACCAATTTGGACGACATCCGCGCTTTGTGTGCCGTTGAGAAACACGGCGTGGCGGGTGCGATTACCGGTCGTGCGATTTACGAGGGCAGTATTGATTTTGCCCAAGCGCAACAATTGGCGGATTCGCTGGCATAAGTTGGTGTAGCGAAACTTACTGCGTTCGTTTTAGCGAAACTCGCTGCGCTCGTTTTCAGACGACCTTATTTAAAAACGACCATCCAGGTCGTCTGAAATGACCAAACGTTTTCTTACTCACTTGTTCCGCTGTTTTCAAACAATATAGCGGGGCGAAGATACAAAATAATCGGTTGAACCTGTTTGCTTTCATTGTTGTCCTGTCTTCACAGGCAGGACAAAAGATGGGTTCGTCCATTTTTCTTCACAATAAAAGGCGGCAGACCGCCGAATATTGTTTGGGACTCACCATCCCACACTCACTAGTTTTATTTACTTTTCAAGGGGTATTTCATGTTTGAAGCATTTATTTTGGGCTTTTGGATTATCTGGTCGTCCGGCCGCAACGTGCGCGCCGTCAGCGAAGGTTTGGGATTTACCATCATCGCCATCCTCGTCCGCCAGCTTTCCGCGTTCGATATGCCGATGATCGACACCTATTGGATGGTGTTTAACGGCGCGTTGTGGGCATTTGCCAGCACAGTGTTTTATATCGTCGGACGCTTCAGCGGCAGCTTTATGACTTCCTGCGTATTCGCCGCCATTGCAGGCGTCGGCTATTTCCAACTGCTCCAACACCTGCCCAAATGGGTGCACAACTGGCTGGCGTAACACCTGCCTTGCCGGTATCAATGATTTGAAAGGTCGTCTGAAACGGATTGTCCGTTTGGGTAAAATCCGTTGTATGGTTTTTGGCGAAACCCGCTGCGCCCACTTTCAGACGACCTCATTCCTAGGTTTGGAAAGGCATTCAAAATGGCACTGGCAAAACGCATCATCCCCTGTCTCGACGTTAAAGACGGCCGCGTCGTCAAAGGCGTGAACTTCCTTGGTTTGCGCGATGCGGGCAATCCCGTCGATGTCGCCAAACGCTACAACGACGAAGGTGCGGACGAGCTGACCTTCCTCGACATCACCGCCTCCTCCGACAACCGCGACACTATTTTGCACGTCATCGAAGACGTTGCCTCACAGGTTTTCATTCCGCTGACCGTCGGTGGCGGTGTACGCACCGTAGCCGACATCCGCCGCCTGCTTAATGCCGGTGCGGACAAAGCCAGCATCAACACCGCTGCCGTCACCAACCCCGATTTAGTCAACGAAGCCGCCGGATTTTTCGGCTCGCAAGCCATCGTCGTCGCCGTCGATGCCAAAGCCGTCAATTCCGAAAACACCCGCTGGGAAATCTTCACCCACGGCGGGCGCACGCCGACGGGCTTGGACGCAGTCGAATGGGCGGTTGAAATGCAGCGGCGCGGCGCGGGCGAAATCCTGCTCACCAGCATGGACAGGGACGGCACGAAACAAGGCTTCAACCTGCCGCTGACCCGTGCCGTCAGCGAAGCGGTCGATATTCCCGTCATTGCCTCAGGAGGCGTCGGCAATGTTCAGCATCTGATTGATGGCATCAAAGAAGGCAAAGCGGATGCCGTGCTTGCCGCCAGCATTTTCCACTTCGGCGAAGTCAGTATCCGCGATGCGAAGCTCGCCATGCGCGAAGCTGGAATCGAAGTGCGGCTGTAAGTTGAACTTGATTGACTCGAGGTCGTCTGAAAACGAGCGCAGCGAGTTTCGCCAAAACGAGTGTAACGAGTTTCGCTAAAATGAACGAAGCGAGTTCGTCAAAATAAATAAGGATGCCGAATATGGATAACAGCCTGCTTGAAGCCGTCAAATTCGACGAAAAAGGCTTGGTCTGCGCCATCGCCCAAGATAGGCAGACCCGCCGCGTATTGATGGTCGCATGGATGAACGCCGAAGCCCTGCAAAAAACCGTAGAAACCGGTTTCGCCCACTATTACAGCCGCTCGCGCCAAAAGCAATGGATGAAAGGCGAAGAATCGGGACACACGCAAAAGGTTTACGAATTACGCCTCGACTGCGACGGCGACGCCATCGTGATGCTGATAGACCAAAACGGCGGCATCGCCTGCCATACCGGACGCGAAAGCTGTTTCTACAAAGTTTGGAAAGACGGCGCATGGCAGACGGTTGATGCCGTGTTGAAAGACGAAAAAGCCATTTATGGGCAGACGCATCCTTAGAGGTCGTCTGAAAACGAGTGCAACGAGTTTCGCCAAAACAAGTGTAACGAGTTTCACTAAAAATCGGGCGGATGATTGTCTGTTGTCAGAAACAGCGTTACGCGAAGCCAAGCAAACCGATGCCTTATCCGAATAATCCTTATCCTTCAAAGCAAAGCCGAAAATCCCATGTCCGACACCATCCTCACCCAAATCCAAAACACCATCAACTCCCGCAAAGGCGGCGATTCCGAAGCTTCCTACGTTGCCCAGCTTCTGCACAAAGGTGAAGACAAAATCCTCAAAAAAGTTATCGAAGAAGCGGGCGAAGTCCTGATGGCGTCGAAAGACGGCGGCGGCGAACACCTCATTTACGAAATGGCCGACTTATGGTTTCACACTATGGTTCTCTTGGCGCACCACGGTTTGCGCGCCGAAGATGTCGTCAACGAGCTTGCGCGCCGTCAAGGTTTATCAGGCTTGGCGGAAAAAGCCTCTCGCAAAGAGTCTTGAATTTATATTACAATCCGACCTTATTCGTTTTTCTGCCGTCTGTTTGACGAAACGCGCTGCACACGTTTTAGCGAAACTCGCTGCGCTCGTTTTCAGACGACTTCGGAGCCATTATGGACAACTGTATTTTCTGTAAAATCGCCGCCAAAGACATTCCGGCGCAAACCGTGTACGAAGACGACGAGATGTTGTGCTTCAAAGACATCCGTCCCGCCGCGCCGGTTCATCTGCTGCTGATTCCGAAAGTCCATTTCGACTCGCTGGCACACGCCGTGCCCGAACATCAAACCCTCTTGGGCAAAATGATGTTGAAAGTCCCTCAAATCGCCGAAACGGCAGGTTTGACCGACGGTTTCAAAACCCTGATCAATACAGGCAAAGGCGGCGGGCAGGAAGTGTTCCACCTGCATATCCACATCATGGGCACGCCTGCGTAAACCAACATTCCCACCATCCATTTTCAACTATATCAAGGATTTATTATGGGTAGCTTCTCTCTATGGCACTGGATTATCGTATTAATCATCGTTGTTTTGGTTTTTGGTACCAAAAAACTGCGCAACGTCGGTAAAGACCTCGGTGGTGCCGTGCATGACTTCAAACAAGGCCTGAACGAAGGTACCGACGGCAAAGATGCCAAAAAAGACGAAGTCATCGAACACAAAAAAGACGAAGACAAAGCATAATCTATGTTTGATTTCGGTTTGGGCGAGCTGCTTTTAGTCGGCATCGTCGCCCTGATTGTACTCGGCCCCGAGCGTTTGCCCGAAGCCGCCCGCGCCGCCGGACGGCTCATCGGCAAGCTGCAACGCCTCGTCAGCAGCGTCAAGCAGGAATTCAACACCCAAGTCGAATTGGAAGAGCTGCGCAAAGCCAAACAGGAATTTGAAGCCGCCGCCGCACAAGTACGCGACAGCCTCAAAGAAACCGGTACGGATATGCAGGACAACCTGCACGACATTTCCGACGGACTCAAACCTTGGGAACGCCTGCCGGCGCAACGCACGCCTGCCGATTTCGGTTTGGATGAACACGGCAACCCGCTTCCTTCGTTAAGCACGGAAGTTTCAGACGACCCGGCTGTTTCCACGTCGTCTGAAAACGCTCTGCCGCAAGCAGACACTACGACGGATGCTGTCGAAACCGACACGCCTGCAGAATCCGAGCAAGACCGCGCATGGCGCGAATACCTGACCGGCAGCGCCGCTCCGGTTTCCAATGTCGTAGAAGTCAGCTATATCGACACTTCCGCAGACGCGCCCGTGCTGCATATCACTTCCCTCAAAAAACAAGCGATGAACCGCAAGCGCGACCTGCGCCCGAAATTTCATGCCAAACCCAAACTTCGCGTCCGTAAAAAGTGAGTAAACCGGTGTCCGAACCTCAAAACGAACAACCCGTCCAACCTCTTATCGAACACCTTATCGAGCTGCGCCGCCGCCTGATGTGGATTGTCATCGGCATCGTCGTCTGCTTTCTCGGCATGATGCCGTTTGCCCAGCAGCTTTACACCTTTGTTGCCGAACCATTGATGGTGAATCTTCCCAAAGACACCAGCATGATTGCCACCGACGTCATCGCACCGTTTTTCGTGCCGGTGAAAGTAACGCTGATGGCGGCATTCCTCGTTTCCCTACCGCACACGCTCTACCAAATCTGGGCATTCGTCGCGCCCGCCCTCTACCAAAACGAAAAACGACTGATCACCCCGCTCGTCCTCTCCAGCGTCAGCCTGTTTTTTGTCGGCATGGCGTTTGCCTATTACCTCGTTTTCCCCGTCATCTTTAAATTCCTCGCAGGCATCACCCCCGTCGGCGTCAACATGGCGACCGACATCGACAAATACCTGTCCTTTATTTTGGGCATGTTCGTCGCATTCGGCACGACTTTCGAAGTCCCCGTCGTCGTCGTCCTGCTCGCCAAAATCGGCGTCGTGACCACCGAACAACTCAAAAACGCACGACCCTACGTCATTGTCGGCGCATTCGTCGTTGCCGCCATCATTACCCCGCCGGACGTGATTTCTCAAACCTTGCTTGCCGTCCCGCTTATCTTGCTTTACGAAGCAGGTATCTGGTGCAGCCGCTTTGCCAAACCCAAATCGGACAAAACCGACGAACACTCGCCCCTTCCGCCCGCAGAAACTTAAATCAGCCTGCAAAGGGCAAAGGTCGTCTGAAACGGAACATTCCGTTTCAGACGACCTTTTTCATACGCCAGCGTTTGCGTTTTATAGTGGATTAAATTTAAATCAGGACAATACGACGAAGCCGCAGACAGTACAGATAGTACGGAACCGATTCACTTGGTGCTTC
>JVVZ01000285.1:0-606 GCA_001062585.1 Neisseria meningitidis | reverse complement strand
TATGGAAGAAGGTTTGCGCTTTGCGATTCGCGAAGGTGGCCGTACCGTAGGTGCGGGTGTGGTTTCTTCTATCATCGCTTAATTGAAGGATATCGATAAATGGCAAACCAAAAAATCCGTATCCGCCTGAAAGCTTATGATTACAGCCTGATCGACCGTTCTGCTCAAGAAATCGTTGAAACTGCAAAACGTACCGGTGCCGTTGTAAAAGGTCCGATTCCGTTGCCGACTAAAATTGAGCGTTTCAACATTCTGCGTTCTCCACACGTGAATAAAACTTCTCGTGAACAATTGGAAATCCGCACCCACTTGCGCCTGATGGACATCGTGGACTGGACTGACAAAACTACCGATGCACTGATGAAACTGGACTTGCCGGCCGGTGTTGATGTAGAAATTAAAGTTCAATAATCGTTGCTTTTGATAGAAAGCCGAATGGTTTATCCGTTCGGCTTTTTATTTTTTAACCCATTGAAGCATTTATGGTGGATTCAAATAGAAATAGGGCATTCTGTTGATTGGTATAGCGGATTAAATTTAAATCAGGACAATGCGACGAAGCCGCAGACAGTACAGATAGTACGGAACCGATTCACTTGGTGCTTC
>JVVZ01000032.1:0-3881 GCA_001062585.1 Neisseria meningitidis | reverse complement strand
TAGTACGGCAAGGCGAGGCAACGCCGTACTGGTTTAAAGTTAAGCCACTATACATTGAATTTCAAAGCTCCCGGCCAATATCAACCGCACTAAAAAAGGTCGTCTGAAAAACATTTCTGCTTTTCAGACGACCTCTTGCCATATCCAAATTCAAATAGAGAAATCTTCGACCACCGGCGTATAAAGAATACGGTCCACCACATCCCGCGTCAGCTTCGGCGAGAACATTTCGATAAAATCGTAGGTATAACCGCGAAGATAAGTATCCGAGCGTACTGCAATCCAAATGGGCGAAGGCTCAAACAGATGCGCCGCATCGACCAATTCCAAATCCGCATCCTTCTCCGGATCAAATGCCATCTTCGCCATCAACCCGACCCCAAGCCCCAGTCGGACATAAGTCTTCAAGACATCCGTATCCGCTGCCGACAACACCACATCCGGATTATCCAAATGCGCCTTATTAAAAGCACGCGCAATACTGCTGCCCTGATTAAATGCAAATTCGTAAGTAATCAGGGGAAATGAAGCCAAATCCTCAATACTTAAAGGATTCATACATTCCAACAAAGGATGCTCTTTCGGCACGATGACCGCATGGTTCCATTCATCACACGTCAACTTGCTCAGTTCGGGATGATCGTCAATCCGCTCCGTCACAATCGCAATATCCGCCTCGCCATTGCTGACCATTTGCGCAATAGCAGCAGGACTCCCCTGCTTGATCGTCAGATTGACCCTCGGATAACGCTTCACAAAATCCGCCACAATCAAAGGCAGCGCATAGCGTGCCTGCGTATGCGTCGTCGCAATCGTTAGAGCACCGCTGTCGTGATCGGTAAACTCGCTGCCGATATTCTTAATATTCTGGACATCGCGCAAAATCCGTTCCGAAATTTCCAGCACCGCCTTACCCGGCTGGGAAACAGACACCACACGCTTGCCGCTGCGTATAAAAATCTGCACCCCCAGTTCTTCTTCCAAAAGGCGGATTTGCTTGGAAATACCCGGTTGCGAAGTAAATAGCGCATCCGCAGCCTCAGATACATTCAAATTATGGCGGTACACCTCCAACGCATACCGCAATTGCTGTAATTTCATAGGTAGTCCGGTTGTATTGTGTTTGTATGTTTTATACGACAAGCGGCACATAATTTAACATATTTTGCCGGATTTGTCGGACATCCAAAAAACGCACAAGGAAGTTTTTGTTTTCAATAAAACTATACATATAAACTATGAAAACCGTCTTTACAGCACGCAAACTCTTGTTGCGTTTCCGCAACTGCAAATAGAAACAGACCCGAATTTCCTGATAAATAAATGACACAAGCTTGATTTTTAGGCATGATTCACCATTAGGAGGCAAGCAGTTTCATGTTTTTATCAAGGCATCGAGTATTGACAGTCTGTGCCATGCTTCTTTATAGTGCAAACTGATATATCCGATTTGCCGCTGTTTTATGCTGCGGCCTGTATATTGGTAATTTGCTGCGGCTGCTTCCTGTATCCGCCGCATAACAATTTTGATGAGGGAATAAAATGACCAAACAGCTGAAATTAAGCGCATTGTTCGTTGCATTGGTTGCTTCAGGCACTGCAATGGCAAGTGAAGCGCACACCAAACACGGCTACACCGTAAGCAGCCAATCTCAAGAAGTCGTCCGTAACAACTACGGCGAGTGCTGGAAAAACAGCTACTTCGACAAAGAAACCCAAGGTCGTGTCGAATGTGGTGACCGCGAAGCGGTAGCCGCAGTTCAACAAGCTCCCGAATACGTTGACGAAACTGTTTCCCTGTCTGCGAAAACTCTGTTCGGCTTCGACAAAGACACCCTGCGTCCTGAAGCTCAAGAAAACCTGAACAGCCTGGCTCAACGCCTGAGCAACGAAAACGTACAAACCGTACGTATCGAAGGTCACACCGACTTCATGGGTTCTGAAGAGTACAACCAAAACCTGTCTGAGCGTCGTGCCAACGTAGTGGCCAACTACTTGGTAGGTCGTGGCGTTCCTTCCAGCAAAGTTTCCGCTACAGGTCTTGGTGAGTCTCAAGCTCAAATGACTGCTACTTGTGAAGCAGAAGTAGCAAAACTGGGCAAAAAAGTATCCAAAGCCAAAAAACGCGCTGCTTTGATCGCATGTATCGAGCCTGACCGTCGCGTTGATGTGAAAATCCGCAGCACTGTTACCAAACAAGTTGCTCCGGGTCAAACAATTGAAGGTCAAGGCGAACGTCCGGCAGTGGATGAAGGCTGGATTCCTTCTCCATACAACGGCGTACACGGCTACGCTAAGCCTTAATCGAAACATCCCAGAAACCCCGCTTCCCTGCGGGGTTTTTATTTTATCGGATTAACACTGAAACAAAGGTCGTCTGAAAATCAAGATTTAGCTTCTTTTCACTTTGCCACAACTTCCCCTTCAGACGACCTAGATTTTCCTCATGAATCCTTTTCTACCTCTTCTCTTCTCGATCAATCTATCTGATAGAAGCTGAGAATTTCGGTATCAACCTGCCATATATCGCCGCCACCATTTGACACAGATAATAGCCAAATACAAAAAATTAAAAAGCGTACAAAAGCAAAAGGTCGTCTGAAACCAGAAAACCTGTTTTCAGACGACCTTTATTTGCAATACCGTTTACCGGAAGATTATTTCTTCGAGCCGACGAATGCACCTACCGTATTGCCGCTAGAGAATCCGCCTGCAACTTCCGCTGCATTTTTGCCAAAGAAACCGCCTTTGACTTGGGTCGCACCGGATTGTTCAAACTTGTTGCCGCTAATTTGGGCATTAACAGCAATGTTGTCGCCAAATTTAGCATCACGAGAGATAGTGCCTGTTAATTTTTTACTGTCAAAATTGGCAGTCAACTCTGTGCGGGTAATATCGTAATTTGCGCCGCTATGCATAGAGGCAACGCTGGTGCTGTAATGAACTTGTCCTTTAGGCAGCTCGGCTGCGGGCGTAAAGTGTCCGCTGAAGAAAGCTTGTTTTTTGCCGTTAACTTCCAACACGCCGGCAGTAGCGTTTGCTGAAGCGGTATTGACCAAGAATTTCTGTACGGATTTCGGCTCGCCGGATGCAATTCCTGAAATGAAACCAGGAACTTTGCCTTTCCAATTATTCAAAGAAATACCGCCGCTTTGGGTCAAGTCGAAATCCACACCGTCAACGCGGATGTGTTTGATGTTGCTATTATCGATGGCAATGCTATTACCGCCAACTGTTTGCTGTGCGGCGGTAGGAACCGTCGGAGTAGCAGGAGTTTTAGGAGCGGTAGGCGTTTTAGGAGTAGTCGGCGTTTTAGGAGTAGTCGGCGTTTTAGGAGTAGTCGGTGTTTTAGGAGTAGTCGGCGTTTTACCCGTCTCAGGTTTTGCAGGAGTTGTCGTTGATGGGGGAGTTGCAGGCTTCTGCGACGTTGATGGGTTGCTTGGACCTGCGTTAGGCGTAGATTGTGAAGATGGAGTGGAATTTCCACCGCCACCCCCGCCTCCGCAGGCAGCCAAAGTTGCTGTACAAATCAATGCAAGTACTTTTTTCATATCGTATCATCCTTTTGAAATCGGGTCTCGAAGTTTCTGTATTCGGGAACAAGTCTTGATTGTGCTTACGATGCACCTGAATCAATGACTTAGACATTTTATACTAAAAAGGTAAGCCGACCCATATGTAATAGTTAATTCAAGTAAATTTACAAACAAAATATAACTAAATTATGACTAAGTTAACGATTTATTGGCAGGAAACACATAAAATCAACTCACTTTTTCAGACGACCTGCATTTTCCTCATGAATCCTTTATAATCTCTTCCTTTATAAATCAATATAGTGGATTAACTTTAAACCAGTACGGCGTTGCCTCGCCTTGCCG
>JVVZ01000284.1:0-9264 GCA_001062585.1 Neisseria meningitidis | reverse complement strand
GTACTGTCTGCGGCTTCGTCGCCTTGTCCTGATTTAAAGTTAATCCACTATATACAGTCCGACGGTCTGAAATGACCATGCCGAACTGTATTTTTTGGCGGCTTCTGAAGGCAAGTACGGAAACCCTCGCTGCGAAGTATTTATAGTTGTGTAAATTCTGCGTCGATTTCCGTCAGGATTTGCTCTAGCTCTTCCTGCCACAAAAGCCAGTTTTCTTCTATTTGTGTTAATTTTACTTTAATTTCTGTTAATTGTGCGAGGGTTTGTTGTAATTTTGTTTTATTTTCGTCCGAATAGGCTTCCTCTTGTGCCAAAAATGTTTCACATGCTGTTTGAATTTCGGAAAGCTGCGCCATTTCTTTTTCGGCTTTGTCGATTTTCTGCTGTATCGGCTTGCCGCGTCGGGCTTTTTCTTGACGGATTTGTGCTTCGATACGCTTGGTGTCTTTGCGGTTTTGGCTTTGCGCGGAAGCGGCAGGTGCGGCGGTGGCGTTTTCCTGCGCCAACCTCCATTGACGATAATCGTTTAAATCGCCGTCAAAGTTTTTCAGACGACCTTTGTCAATCAGGAGGAAGCTGTCGGTAGTGGCTTCAAGCAGGCTGCGGTCGTGCGATACGACGATTAAGGCACCTTGGAAACTTTGCAGGGCAAGCGTCAGGGCGTGGCGCATATCCAAGTCCAAATGGTTGGTCGGCTCGTCAAGCAGCAGCAAATTCGGTTTTTGCCAGATAATCATGGCAAGGGCAAGGCGGGCTTTTTCTCCGCCGGAAAAGGGTTCGGTTTTCTGCAACGCCATATCGCCGACAAAGTTGAAGCCGCCGAGGAAATTTCGGATTTCTTGTTCTCGCACTTCGGGAGAAAGCTGCTGAATGTGCCAAACAGGGCTTTGGTCGGCGCGGATGGTGTCGAGCTGGTGTTGGGCGAAATAGCCGATATTGAGTTTTTCGGAACGGACGATGCTGCCGGAGAGCAAATCGATTTTGCCTGCCAAAGCTTTGATAAACGTAGATTTACCGCTGCCGTTGACACCCAATAGCCCGTAACGTGCGCCGCTCTCCAGCGACAGGGTAATGCCGTGCAAAACGGTTTTGCCTTCGTAACCCAAATCAGCGTGTTCCAGCTTCAGCAAGGGATTGGGCAGATGGTCGGGATTGTAAAACTCAAAGGAAAACTCGCTGTCCAGATGCGCGGGAGCGATGCGCTCGAGCTTCGCCAACGCCTTCATACGGCTTTGCGCTTGAACGGCTTTAGTGGCTTTGGCTTTGAAGCGGTCGATAAACGATTGCAGATGTTTGATTTGCGCCTGCTGTTTAATATAGGCGGCTTGTTGCTGCGCCAAACGTTGCGCGCGTTCGTTTTGGTAAAAATCGTAATTGCCGCCGTATTGCGTGAGCTTTTGCTGGGACAATTCAATGGTTTGGGTGGTTGCCGCATTGAGGAAATCACGGTCGTGGGAAATGATGATTTGCGTGCAGGGTAAAGAGGCAAGGTGGTTTTCCAGCCACAAGACGGTTTCCAAATCCAAGTGGTTGGTCGGTTCGTCAAGCAAGAGCAAATCGGCACGGCAAATTAAGGCTTGCGCAAGATTCAGGCGCATACGCCAGCCGCCTGAAAAGGATTTGACGGGACGGCTGTGTTCTTCTTGCGAAAAACCCAATCCGTTCAACAATTTCGCTGCACGGGCCGGCGCGGTATAAGCATCGATTTCTTCCAATTTGGCATGATATTCCGCCTGCTTCATGCCGTCATTTTGCGCTTCCGCCTGCGCCAAGGTCGTCTGAAAAGCCTGCAACTCGGCATCGCCCTGCAAAACGTAGTCCAACGCGGAGATGTCCAAGTCGGGCGTTTCTTGGGAAACGGAAGCCATCCGCCAATTTTTCGGAATCGAGATATCGCCGCCGTCCTGAGTGATTTCACCCTTGATTAAGGCAAACAGGCTGGATTTGCCCGTCCCGTTTTTACCGATCAAACCGACGCGCTGACCGGGATTGACGGTGGCGTTGGCTTTGTCGAGCAGGACTTTCAAACCGCGTTGCAGGGTGAGGTTCTTGATTTCAATCATGATGGTAAGGGACGGGCGGGAAAATGGGAAAGGCGGTATTTTATAGCGAAAACAGCGTGATGTCGCCGTTCGTTGGTGCCGTAGCGTTTCAACGTGAATCCATGATGGAAAAAGGTCGTCTGAAAACGGCGGACGGTATGAGCGAAACCCGCTCAGTCCGTTTTCAGACGACCTTTGATGTAACGAAACGGCTTAATGTCGATAATCTGCCGAATCCTTACGGATTTGTTGCAGAAATTTCCGCGTCCGTTCGTGTTTAGGGTGTTCGAACAATTCTTTCGGACTGCCCTGCTCTACGATAACGCCGCCGTCCATGACGACGACGGTAGTAGCGACTTCCAGCGCGAACTTGATTTCGTGAGTTACGACAACCATCGTCCAACCTTCCTGCGCCAATTCTTTCATGGCGTTCAATACGTCTTGCACCAATTCGGGATCAAGCGCGGAAGTGGGTTCGTCAAACAACATCAGTTCGGGCTGAATCGCCAGTGCACGGGCGATGCCGACGCGCTGTTGCTGACCGCCGGAAAGCTGGTAGGGATAAAGGTTAACCTTGTCGCCCAAGCCGACTTTTTCCAGCAATTTCAAAGCTTCTTCGCGCGCTTGGGCGGCAGGCTTGCCTTGTACGGCAACCGGACCTTCCATTACGTTTTCCAACGCGGTTTTATGCGGAAAGAGATTGTATTGTTGGAACACCATGCCGGATTTTCGGCGCAGAGCCAAGATGTCATGCTTTGTCGTTTTTTTAGAAAAATCGATTTTCAGCGGTCGCCCGTTGTCGAACTCGATTTGTCCGTCTTCGGGCATTTCCAGCGCGTTTAAGCAGCGCAGAAACGTCGTTTTACCCGAGCCGGATGGCCCGAGGATGACGACTACCTGCCCTTTGCCCACATTCAAATCGATTCCGCGCAAAATGGTGTTTTCGCCGAAGGTTTTGCGGATATTGCGGATTTTAATCATAGCTTCCCCTTATTTGGCGACATAGCGGTCGAAGCGTTTTTCCAGGCGCGCTTGAATCAGGAACAGCACTTTACAGAAACACCAGTAAACCAAAGCAGCTTCAATATAGACAGGCAGGAAGTCGTAGGTACGGTTTGCCGTTTCCTGCGCGACGCGGAACAGTTCCGTTACCGTCACCACCGCTGCGAGCGAGGTGTTTTTAAACAAGCCGATAAACTCGTTGCTCAAAGGCGGCACGGCAACGCGGAATGCCTGCGGCGCGACGATGCGGCGGAAAGTCTGCATATAGGTCATGCCGATGGAGAAACCCGCCTCCCACTGCCCTTTCGGCACGGACAAAATCGCCGCGCGTATGGTTTCGGAAGCGTATGCGCCGACATTGAGCGAGAAGCCGATGATGGCGGCGGGAATCGGATCGATGAAAATACCGACGGACGGCAGCCCGTAAAACACAATCACAAGCTGCACCAACAGCGGCGTTCCCCTGATGATGGAAATATAAGTTTCCACCAGCTTCAGCAGGATTTTCCGCACGATGCCGCCCGAAGGCATAATCCGCACCAAAGCCACGGCGATGGCAATCACCATCCCGATCAGGAACGACGCCACCGCCAGCGGCAGCGAGACCATAAAACCGGCTTTGACCATAGGCAAAAACGCGCTGACAATCATATCGGCGCGTGTTTCCGTCATAAACGGCAGTGAAGCAAGAAAATTATTTAACACTGATGTCTTTTCCGAAGAATTGTTCACCCAGTTTTTTCAGCGTGCCGTCAGCTTTCAGCTCGTTGATTGCCGTGCTGAATTTCGCTACGACTTCATCATTGCCTTTATTGACAATCAAGCCGGAACCGACTTTTTCATCGGCAGGCGCAGACCAAACGATTTTCACGCCGGCATTCGGGTTTTTCTTCAGATAGTCTAAAACTGCCAACTCATCGTTCAAAGTCGCATCGGCGCGTTTTTGTTCAATCAGGGTCAGTGATTGCGCCAAACCGTCCACCGGTACGAGTTCCGCACCCGCAGCTTTGGCTTTTTCGCCGTAGTTGCTGGTCAGGGATTGCGCGGTTTTGACGCCTTTGATGTCGTCGATGGATTTGATGTTACTGTCTTTGCGCGCAACCAAAACCGCACCGCTCCAGCTGTAAGGTTCGGATTTGTCGAATGTCGCTTGGCGTTCGGGGCTGGTCAGACCGACTTGGTTTGCCACCACGTCGAAACGTCCCGCTTTCAAACCCGCCATCATCGAATCCCATTGCGTTTCTTTAAATTCGACTTTGACGCCCAGTTTGTCGGCAACGGCGCGGGTGACTTCCACATCGTAACCAGTCAACTTGCCGTCTTTGTCGTGGTAGGTAAACGGCGCGTAAGTGCCTTCGGTACCAACGGTAATCGTACCTTTATTGTTGATACGCTCGATTAAAGAACTGGAAGCGTTGGCAGATTGGGCGGGAGCAGAAGAAGACGCGCTGCCGCCCTCTCCGCCGCAGGCAGCCAAAACCAATGCGGTCATGCCGCCGAGTACGAATTTTTTCAACATAATCCTCTCCTGAAGAAAAAGTGTGCAAGAGCCGCATTCTAAGTGAAATTGCAGCAAACACAAAGAATACTTTTTTATATTGCTTATTCCGAAACGGATAAAGGAAGCCGTACCCCCCCATCCATCAAGTAAAGGTCGTCTGAAAATGTGAATAAGCCCCTTTTCCCACTTTCAGACGACCCTCTTTATCGTCCGCATCATGATTCGGCTTGATATTCGTAATAATGGTGCTGAGCACAGATTCAAAGGGAACATTGTCCCATCTTATTTAAGATTCGCGCCTTGACTTAACACGCTGAGATGGCAAAAGGTCGTCTGAAAACTTTTCAGACGACCTTTTATCTTGAACCGCAGCTGATGCTTAAGCGCGTTTGCGGAATTCGCCGGTACGGGTATCGATTTCGACTTTGTCGCCGTTTTCGATGTAAGACATCACTTGGATTTCAGTGCCGCCGACCAGACGCGCGGTTTTCATCACTTTGCCGGAAGTATCGCCTTTAACGGCAGGCTCGGTGTATTCAACTTCGCGTACGATGATGGTAGGCAGTTCGACAGAAATAGGGTTGCCTTCGTAGAAAGTTACTTCGCATTGGTCTTCCATGCCGTCAACGATGAATTTCAACGCGTCGCCGATGTTGTCGGCTTCGATTTCGTATTGGTTGAATTCTTCGTCCATGAAGACGTACATAGGGTCGGCAAAGTAGCTGTAAGTACAGTTTTTGCGGGACAGGATGACGACGTCGAATTTGTCGTCGGCTTTGTAAATGGTTTCGGAAGCGGCACCGGTCAGCAGGTTTTTCAGTTTCATGCTGACTTTGGCGGAAGAGCGGCCGCCTTTGATGTATTCGGTTTTTTGAACGACCATAGGATCGTTGCCGACCATGAATACGTTGCCGGCGCGCAGTTCTTGTGCTGTTTTCATGTATTGTCCAATCAAATCGGTTGTAAATAAACGCGCTATTTTAGCGTATTTTTTTAAGCTTTGAAATAAAGGCGGCGAGTTTTTCGGGGGCGGAAGGCTGCTTGAAAAGATAACGGCTCCAGTCCTCCGCACCTTGCCGCCAGTCGTTTTGGTGTTGTTGCAGGATTTGCCAACATTCAAGGCGCTGCGTGGCGGATAATGCCTCTCCGCCGTTGAGGTCGTCTGAAAGGCGGCGGTGTGCCGAGGCGCTTTCGGGCGTGTAGAAGCCGTGTGTCTTATCCCAAAAGGCGTGGAGTTTGTCGAGATGGACATGCTCGTCTTGCGGGTAGATGTGCCAAAAAAAGGGTTTGCCGGCAAGCTGGGCGCGGACGAAACTGTCTTCGCCGCGTATCACGGCGCAGTCGGCGAGGTGCAGCAGTTTGTCGAAATCCTGTTGCGGCACGAAAGGGATTTTGACGAGGCGGACTGAGGTCGTCTGAAAAACATCGCCGTCGTTTTGCAGGGCGTTTTGCGGAATGACGCCGCTTTGTTTGAGGCTGTCGATGATTTGCGTCCCCGCCAGCAGCAAGGTCAGCGGGCTGCCTGCCTGTTGCCACATGTCCAGCCATTTTGCCCAAACATCGCTCCAATAGCCGAAAATCAGCCATTCGGGGGCATTTTTTTCGGGCAACATCAGCCGCTCTCGCAAGGCTTCTGTATCGAAACGGACGACATCACGGTAATCGCGTTCGCGTATCAACCCGCCGCTTTTTTCGCTGAAGCCCATAAACCAAAAATATTTTTGAACACCCTCCTGCGGTGAAGGCATCAGGTGCAGCCTTTCATTGCTTTCTTCCGCGCTCAAATATTCCCAATTCAGCCAAAGCGGCTTGTTTTGGCGGATGATGTGCAACACATTTTCGGGCAGGTCGCAGGCAAAAGTTTCGATGACGACATCGGGAACGGGCGCAGCATCAATGTCTGCCGCATCGGAATGCCAAGTGCGGACATAAATATCCTGATGAACGCAGGGAACGTCGGGCAAATCAGGACAAAGCGCCCGCAAAGCAGACACATCGTCCGTCCACAAATGCACCTGCCAACCGAGTTCACGGTGCAAAACACGGGCAAGCCGCAAGGAAACGCCGATGTCGCCGAAATTGTCGATGACGTTGCAAAAAATCCAACAAACAGGAAAAGCGTGTGTATTCATAAAAGACTCGAGGTCGTCTGAAATCGGTTTCAGACGACCTTTTCAAAACTAAAACGCGCCGAAATAGTGGAACAAATACACAATCAGCAAAACGATTGGAATAAACAGCAGCATGGTTTGACGTTTCAAATCAAACTCTTGCTTAAGATGATGCTTGATGGTGTCGAAAAGGACGAATTTGAACAGAAACGTCGCTTCGCAGGCAAGGATGATGCCGTTGATTAAGTGTTGCGCCGCGTCTTCAGGCGGATTGACGGCGAAAACGGCAAGCGTCGCCAAGGGTATCAGGCAGACGGCAAGCCAGCGGATGATAAGCGGTTTGGACATGGTGTGTGATGGACAAAATAAGGATGATGGTAAAAGAGCAAGTCGGCAGTTTAATCGGGACGAGGGAGGATTTCAAACGGATGGGGAGGTCGTCTGAAAACCTTTCTGTATTGTTTTTTAAAATGTACACAGGGTATTTATGCCTGCTCTGGTGACTGCGTATCGGCTTTAAATTTTTTCTGAAACTCTGTGAAAAATTTTTGATATTTCAAGATATTTTCAATAACACCCTCCCTATCCAACTTATCGTTACCAAACCACCCCTCTCTTTCAACCACGGCAAACGTCATAGTTTTCCCCTTCCCAAACTTTTTCGGTTTTTCAATCTCGAAGAAACCTTCTTTGCGAGCTTCCGATATAAACAAATCAAAAAGTTTTTTTCGCATTTGTCTTCTATCGTTTTCAGCACTCTCGTCAGATATATTGACCTTAAAGCAAAGCCTTGCCTTACTTTGCTCCAACTGCATATAAATAAAATTTTTGTCTGTCAGCGGCAATTTAGAAAAGGCATACCACCAAAAACCGCCACTGGGATTATTTGCATAATCCCACCACATATCTGCCGCTGGTAATTCATTTTCTAGAAATTGAAAAAATCCCTGCCAATCACTACTCTGCCATTCCGTAATGGCTATCTCTCCAAATTGATTATTTTTGTCCTCCAGCCTTTTAATCCGCTCGAGAAAATCTATAAAAATATTATTTTTTATAAGATCCGTATATTTTTCGAGAATACGAATAAGGTTTTTCCTGTCAAAAACCTTGAACCCTTTATTTTTCACTCTTGTCAGGCTGGCTTTGTTTTCATTACCGGTTTTTATATAAATGCAGACAATGCTTTTGCCTTCCGCCATTCTCTCCGCTGCTTCCCTATACCGGTTTAGCTGATTGGAATGCTCCTTAGTATTGGTTTTGTCTTCAATTACAATAAAATATTTATCATTAACCTCAGCCCATATATCAATATTTTCCCTTTGCCTCCCTGCTTTCACAGAAGTAATTTTTTCATCAAAATTCGGATAGTGTGATTTGATTAATTCTGTAACAAATTCCCGCGCACATTCATTTAAAACCTCATCTTCTCGTTTGCATCCCTCATCGGCAAACAGCAATAGCCAAGTAATAAAAGCATCCTGACTCAGTTCTTTAGTGGCTATATCAAAAATATTCGGTTTCATTTTTTCCCTTTTTTATCTAATAACAACACATAGGTCGTCTGAAAGCCGTTTTCAGACGACCTCCTTCCTGCTCAATTTTTTGTTTTATCCGTCATCAGCCGGTTCCTCAACCATCTGGCGGCAGGGGCGATTTCGCCTGCGAGCATACCGGTTTCTACGCCCGATGAATGTTTGATGACATCCGCTGCCGCGCCGTGCAGCCATACGCCGGCGCAGGCGGCTTGGAACGGCGGGATGCCTTGAGCGAGCAGGCTGCCGATGATGCCGCTTAAAACGTCGCCGCTGCCTGCGGTGGCAAGTCCGGCGTTGCCGCTTGGGTTGGTATAGACCGTGCCATCGGGCGCGGCGACCAGTGTGCGGTGTCCTTTTAGGACGGTTACGGCTTGGAATGTTGCGCTGATGGTTTGGACGGCGGACATTCTGTCTTGCTGGACGGCTTGGGTGGATGTACCGAGCAGGCGGGCGGCTTCGGCAGGGTGCGGGGTCAGAACCAGATTACCGCGCTTTTGTGCTGCTTCGCGGGTTTCGGGGTTAGACCTTGCTAGCAAAGTCAGTGCGTCGGCATCAAGCAACAACGGTGCATCTTGATTGTGCGTCAACACGGTATTTAAGATTCGGTTGGCGGTTTCGCCCAAACCCATGCCGCAGCCGACCGCCCATGCGCTGATGTCCTTGCGTTTCAGCAGGTCTTCGGCAGTCGCCAGCATGATTTCGGGGCGTTCGGGGATGATGGCGAAGGGCAAGGCGGTTTGATTGAAGCCTGACCACACTTTGCCGCTGCCTTGATAAATCGCGGCGGTGGAAGCGAGAACAACTGCTCCGCTCATGCCCGATGCGCCGCCGACGACGGCGAGCGTGCCGTATGTCCCTTTGTGCGACTCCGCTTGGCGCGGGGTGAATACGTCGGGAAATTGCGAGGTCGTCTGAAAAAAATCGGGCGTATCGGGGAGCGTATAGGACGGGTTCATCATCAATCTGCCTGAGTTTGGGATAAAATAGCGGATGCGTGGCGAAAAGAGGATGTCTTTTATAGTGGATTAAATTTAAATCAGGACAAGGCGACGAAGCCGAAGACAGTACAG
>JVVZ01000283.1:0-16124 GCA_001062585.1 Neisseria meningitidis | reverse complement strand
CTGCACCTTGTGAGTTGGAGGGGATGTCCAACTTTTGGGGTGCAGTTCAAACCTATTTTGGGGTTTCAGACGACCTCTTTGATGATGACTTTAAAGTGAAGCTGTTTTACAAGAGACGATGTTTTAGTGATTCAAATCATATTCAAACCATACGGAACAGTTGAAATATCGTACCAAGATGAAAGCTTAAACCCAAGCCCCTGTATTTTTACCCACCTCCACCCAGCAAATTTATAAAGGAACGAATCGGAAACCTTGTTCGTCAACCTCCAGTATGGAAGCGTAATCGCTCTTCCAATCCCCCAACACGATACGGGTAAAGCCGTCTTCCTGATGGATATGCTCACGGTGGGTGTGTCCGTGAATCAATAGTTGGGCATGATACTGACGCACAATGTCTGCGGTGAATTGCGGCTGGACGTCCATGATTTCGGCAGCTTTATATTGTTTGCCCTGTTTGCTGGTTCGGCGTATTTTGCGGGAGATTTTCAGGCGCAGGGCAAGTGGCAGGCTTAGGAACAGGCGTTGCAGCCATTTTTGGTGAACAACCTTTCTGAACTTCTGATAACGCGCATCATCGATACACAAAGTATCTCCGTGACAAATCAAGGCAGAGCTGCCGTATAAATCGACCACCGCATATTCGGGCAGCAACTTCATACCGGATTGCGCTGCAAATTGCTTTCCGATCAAAAAATCCCGATTGCCGTGTACAAAGAAACATTCCACCCCGCGCTGCACAACGGATTGAATCGCTTGCGCGACGGTTTGGGTCAATTCGGATTGCTCGTCATCGCCTATCCAAAAATCAAACAAATCCCCCAAAATATAAACCGAACGCGCCTGCGGTGCTTTTTCGCGCATAAAGCGCAAAAACAATTCGGTCAATTCGGGATGGGATTCGCTCAGGTGCAAATCGGAAATAAAGTAAATCGGCATGGCGGGCAACAGGTGTGAAATCCTTGCCATTATAGGTTTTCAGACGACCTTTGTATATCGGCCGCCAACGTATGTGGCATGGTCTCACCCGTTGCCGGAACTTCGCTCAATTTCTCTTTTTATCCGACATTCAGGCAGGCAATGATTTGAAACCCGCCCCAATCAGCCGCATTGGACGATTTTTTGATAACTGTCTTCCTGATGCACATCGCTGACGGGAACGACGTAAAACAACTCATTGCTGCGGACAAAGCGGTTGACCAAATCCCTATCTATATCAAATACATGATGGCGCAAGCCGTTCAAGCCGCGGAATATCATGGTTTTCCAGTCCGCATACCCGTTGGCGTTGGGGCGGATATCGTTCATCGCGTCCAGCGCCAGCAGTTTGCGGTTCTGCTCTTCTTTGTTCAAAGGCAGGGAATACACGGAGTGGAAATGGAACGGCTGACCGAACATCGGCGGCAGGCTCAACATCGAGCCGGACTTGCCGATCGGGAAATCGTCGCTCAAAAAATGCAGCGTATGCAAAAACAGCGAGCCTTTCCGATAATCCAATTGTTTCAACGCCTCAACCGCAGCAATCGTCGTATATTGATGGTCTTTGTGTGCATCAATATTGGGCGACGGGCTGACGATGATGTCGGGCTGGAAGGTTTCGATAATATAGGCCAGATTATTGACCAAACCGCGCCAATTCGAGCCGCCGTTCAAGCCTTTGGACAAAGGCGAGGTATTGGCACGGCGGAACAGATTGACATCCGCCGTATCCAGTTTGGTCGACTTCACATCGGCATCGGGATTCTGCTTCATGACTTGCAATGTGCTGTCAAAATAGCCGAGCTGCAAAATGTTTTCAGACGACACGCCTGCCAAAAGCGGCACGGTCAGGCTGTTCCATACGCGCATCCTGCCCTTTTGCAGATACTGCGCCTGCATTTGCTCGGGATTGCGCGCATACAGATTGTTGTAATGGAAGCTGCCGCCCTCCCCTGCGGTAATCGTAACCACCAACGTATCGGCAGCATGTTTTTCATATAATCCGTAAGCCGCCAATTCCGCATCATCCGCATGGGGCGCAAGGACCAGGATTTTTTTACCGCTCAAACACTCGCGCGGATAAACCGACAATTCGACTTCCTGATCAGGCAGGAACACGCGGTTGCCGCTTAATGTAATTTTTCTGCTGCCGTCGTCGAAGGTATCGGTCAAATTGAGGTAGCGCGCGCCGTTGCCGCCATGTTCGACATACGCCCGCCATTCCCCGCGGTTGGTTTTGACGCCGATCCAAGGCATCACCAATCTGCCCAGCCAACCTGATTTCACGTTGATTCTGGCGATTACCGTATCATTCGCGCCGATGGTGTCGGGCAAGATCAGTTCGCCCTCACGCAAACTGACTGTCGCCGACTTGGGCAATTGACCGTATTCGTAATCGCGGCTGACATCGTAAGCAAACCGTTTTCTGCGAACTGATGCCACGATAAAGGCAGCAATTACAAGCAGGCAAAGTATCATGCAAAACAATACTAGCAATAACATTTTATTCCCCTGTGATTATTTCCCGTATCTTATTATCTAAAAATGCGCCCGTCTTAACTTTCTAACAAACGGTCGTTTTAAAAACCAAACGTCATTTAAAAGAGTAATTTACAATTTGAAATCATACAGTTTTCAATTGCACAATCCCTTTATTTATAAGCGGTCTGCGCCATCTGACCGTTAAATTTCGAGCAGCCTTCCCCATAAAATAAACACATGGGAAACCTGTCGCGACAATGCAAAGGTCGTCTGAAACCATCTATGCCTTCACGCCCATCCTGTTTCTCGCCATATTTGAAACAAAAATCGCGCGCCAAGCGTTCAGACGACCTTTTCAGCCCCTTGATACCAACAACCCGCCCAAAAACAAACCGACCGCTGTATCTCGCGGTCGGTTTTTTGGATTTTTCATTATAAAACGTCGTCTGAAACCTTTTTCAGACGACGTTTTACGCTTTACCACATCAAGATTGAAGGCTCCGGCGTCACCTGATAACCCTCCTTGCGCAACTTCTCAATCAAGCCTTGTTCAGACATCAGGTGCATGATGCCTACGGCAAAAACCGTTTTCTTTTTAGCAGATATCTCTTTGATTTTCGGCAGCCAATTTTGATTGCGCTTAATCAGCAAATCGCTGCGTACCCAAGATAAAGCGGGAATAGTATCGGGATACTTTTGAGCAAATTCCTTTTCGAATTCAGTTTGCACCAAAGGTAAATCCTCGAACTTTCCTTTCTCATAGGCATTGAAAAGACGTTTGGTTTCCCGCTCGGCATACTCTTCATTCGTTCTCAATGTCAACATTTTAATCATCAACTTTTCCGGCTGACTGGCAAAAATTTGAGAAAAATCCATCACATCCTCTAAAGCAAGACGTGTTTTACCGGACTCTTGTGCCGCTTTCGACAGCAAAATATCCACACCTGTCTGGTTGCTGTATTCAGGCGGATAAATACTTAAAGCAAACAGCAACACCGCCCAAGGATGCATGTGGTCGATGTACGGTGCCATCTGAGCCAACTCCGGACTTTTCATAAAATCCTGTTGCAACAGTTCAAAATTCTTATCGCCCAACTTGGATTTCAAAGAATCTTGACTATAAATTTTTTGCATAAACTTTTGATATTTCGCTATCTCTTCATCATTGAGCTGGGGCAGCATATCGGCCTCGGTAACCAACTGTTCGGCAGATGCCAGCAGATTCTTTGCATCTTGAGACAAGGTGGCATTGGGCTTACCGATATGGATGGTACCGACCAAATAAGAATCCGGCTGCCCCGATTTGCTGATTTTCCAAACATTACTGGTTAATTTAGGGGTATCCCAATTCAATTCAGGACGGATAACAACAGAAGCCGCTTTTTCTTGCTTTGCTGCCGGTTTCTCCGAAACCTCCTGTTTACATGCAGACAACGGCACAATCGCCAAACATACAGCCAACAGAGACAATAATTTATTCATCTTTTCCTCTTCATCATCATGAAATGTGGCAACAGTATAGTGTATAGGGGGTTAACTTTAAAATAGACCGGTATGTTAAATAAAATACCCGATTTTATTACCAGATTTTAAAACTATTTTGCTCCTTAACTATCGAACTGCCCTAATAAACAAAATGGCTTCTTTGCACATCCCGAGCGACACCGGCTATTGAGCCGACAATAAGGAAAAGGTCGTCTGAAACTGCCCGACTGATGATACAATTTCGCCTGAATATCCACTTCGGAACACGGTCATGAGTCTCTACGCCATCGCCCACATCATCCACCTCTATTGCGCCATCGCCTTTGTCGGCGGCGTATTTTTCGAAATGCTGGTTTTGTCCGTCATGCACACCGGCCGCGTCTCACGCGAATCGCGCCGCGAAGTCGAACGCGCCATGTCCTACCGCGCCGTCCGCGTTATGCCGCCCGTCGTCATTACGCTTTTCATCAGCGGCATCGTCATGGTATTCAACCGCTACCTGCCCTTTTTGAGCCAACCCTTCGCCACCTCATTCGGTACGCTCCTCACCCTCAAAATCCTGTTGGCAGTCAGCGTCCTCGTCCATTTCGCCATCGCCGTCGTCAAAATGGCACGGCGCACCCTGACCGTCGGCTGGTCCAAATACATCCACGCCGTCGTGTTTTCCCATATGCTGTTCATCGTATTTTTTGCCAAAGCCATGTTCTATCTGTCTTGGTAAGCTGTTTTCAGACGACCTATTTACCATCAGAGGTCGTCTGAAAGACAAAGAACGAACACAAAATAACACGCTGACAAATAGCGGCATTTGAAAGCAAAAAATCCGCATAACCCGCAAAATCAATATGACCAAGTCAGCCGCGCTATCCCCTCTTTCTCATCAGCTGGGGCAGATTATTCAAAATTAAAAAGGTAACGAGGTTCATATAAAACCGATTTATTTCTTGCTTCCCAAGCCTGAGGAAATTTGTCTCTTTGAGCAAGAGTGAGCAAAAATGTTGTATCGCTAAAATCAATTCATAACAAAAGGTCGTCTGAAAAAATTCAGACGACCTTTTGTATGAATAAGCAGCAAACCGACTCCGCTATTTTGTTGAGCTTACCTGCCTTTTATTAAAAGGCGTCATCATCATGCACGATGACCTTATTGACATAAACCGGCTGCACTGACGTTTCTTCATTCGCAACAGGAGGCTCTGTCTGTGACGCAGATGTTTCGGTAGTCATTGGCGTTGCCGGCAGCGTGTTGTGTACAGAATGCGTTTCTTCGTGTTGGATATCTACTTGCGGCGCCAAAGGCTCATGCTCTACCGATGGAGTCTCTTGCTTACCGGTTTCAGGCTTCAATTCGGATACGGTAGTGGTTTCTATCGGCTGACTTTCCGATGGCAAAGCCACGGGAGCCACAGGCTCAGATACGGACGGATGCTCCTCTACATCAACTGTTTTTGTCGAAGCTTCTTCCGCTACCGGAGCTTGCGTAGTTGGCGTAGTTTCTGTTGTTACCCGTGTTTCTACTGTTGCAGGCACCTCCGTTTGGGCTGGCGTTTCTTCGGTTGCAGAAATTTCCGTCTTGGTTGGCAGCGTTTCTACCTTTTCAAGTGATTCAAATCGGATTGGTGCTTCTACTACTGTTTCATGCGTTTCTGCTTTGGCTGGTGCTTCTACCACTTCAGATATTTCTGATTTGGTTGGTGCTTCTACCGTTTCAGACGTTTCTGCTTTAGCCGACGTATCAATTTCCTTGTTTTCTACGGTTTTTTTCTCGGTTGGTGCAGTTGTATTGGATACTTCCGGTGTCGCCGAGCCAGCAGTTGTGCGATCAGATTTCTCGGTATCTGTCTGTCTGACATCCTCCGTTTTCACACTTTCTTTAACGAGGTCGTCTGAATTTGACTTGCCTTCAGACTTTTTACCGTCTTCCGATTGGTTAGTCTGTGTAACTTCAGGATAAGGAATCGGCTCTTCTGACTTGCCTGCCGTTTCTTCCGGTTTATCCTGTTCTGCCTTAGCTTGTTGGGACTCCGTAGCTTTTAATTTCGCATTGTCTTGTTTAGACTCAGGCTTGCCTCCTGTCGAACCTGATTTCTGCTGATTAAGCGGATACTCTCGAATAACGACTTCGGCAGGCGGAGTTTCGGTATGCGGCACATGGCAGCTCTCGCCCATTTTGATGAAATCAATGCCTGAAATCAAAAAATTGGTGTTTTCCAGATTGCCTCTTAATCCGACATAGATTGGTGTGTTTTCAGGCGTATTTTTTCTGACGCTGATGATTTCCGCTGCGGCTTCATAGCCGTTTCCGCTACCGGGAAGCAAAGTGTAATTGTTTTTCAAATCACAACTTCGAATCCGGACATAATTGTTTTGAGTGACCAACATGCCTTCCAGCTCTTTGGCAAAGGCGGTTTGAGCGGTTGCTGAAAGCAACACGCCGCAAGTAAGGAAAATGTGTTTAACCATATTTTATTTCTTAATTTTCAAAGTAATCTATTCACACCAAAGAAAGCTTATGTCCGGCTGCGTTTAACGGAAACCGTCCCCTCAGGCATAAAATAAGTGTCTATTACTACCGCACCCACGTTTTCGATTTCGCATTCCAGCTGATAACACAAGACCATAATATTGTCTTTGGATTCAGTGAGGTGGATATCCAAGTTCCTTAATCTCGGCTCGTATTTCAACAAGGTTTTTCTCATAAAATACCGCAAGTCATGCGCGCTGGACGGCAGGTTTTTATAAACCATGCTGAGATCGGGAATCCCATAATCCGGCAGATGTTTCAAGGAACCGCTCCTGCTGTTAAGAATGCGTTGGATATTGTCCAAAACACTGCGAACCAACTGGAAGCTGCCCGGCAGGTCATCTATCGGCAAACCGTCGGAATAAAATCCGGTCAGTTTCTCATAGAGTGCGGCATCCATTATTTGACTTTCTTGACCGTCTCTTGAAGCAGGACTTTGTTATCCACCAATTCGATAACGACCGGTTTTTTATTGGTCAGCTGCTTTTTGGTAATCAACATTTTCCAAGTCTGCTCTTCCCCTACTTTGTTATAGAAAGCGACGACGCCGACATATTTGGTGTCTTTATTCAGCGTTTCATCAAAGCTGATGGTTTCCCCCGGCCGGATGGTATATTGCTTGTAACCTTCTGCCAGATCGTTGCTCAAGATGGTTTTGTCTTGATTGAGCAAATCACGATATGAGGCAACTTCATAATTTTGCTTGTCTTTCAACTGATACACTCGGACGACTGTCGACAGCGACTGCCCGCGCTCGTTTTGATTCAAACCGTTTCGTGCAATCAGGTCGATTTTCAAAATCTTGAGTTTGGTATAAAAAACACTTTTCGTTGCTTCAACCGTTCCATCTTTCATGCCTTGCCAAATCCCGCATCCTGAAAGCATGGCGCATAAAAGGGCTAATGAGCAGACTGACGTAATTCTGGTTTTTTTATTCATGATTTTCCGTTTTCTTGAAGTTAGTTTGAGTAAGTATAGTTCGCTATTTTTATTTGTTTGTCTTGGTACATCGCACCTAAACCGGTATTAATCCCCAATATTTGTTTTTTTTCCAAACGGCTTTTGGGTATCCATTGTTTTTTAATATTCAGGTAAACACTCGCATCAAAACGACGACCCAAATAGAGTTTTAATAATTCGAGCAATTTTTGGTGCAATTGCTGCTTTGGCAACAGAAGCTGCGCGTTGTCAAATGTATCGGGCGTAATTTCAATACGCACCAAATGACTGTAATCTTTTATCCGTCCGCCCAAAGATGCGCTTCCCCCGTCTAACCGCAAACCGGCTTTCCCCAGTTTGCGGTCCTTCTCCAAAATGACCCACTGCGGCTGGAACTCTTTTACTTTTACGTCGGCAAAGGGAAGAAGGTATCTGACGATACTGACAATCCCTTCTTTGGTTCGGGTTCGTTGGTAAAAAATACTGAACAGTCCCAAAATCCTGCTATCCAGCAGAGGATGCATGAATTTCCCGTTGACCATGCCTTGCCCGATTAGGTGCAAGAGAGAACGCGATAGGTCATCCTGCCCCTCCCGTTGAAACAGAAACGGATAACGGTATTTTTTCCATGCTTGGAAAAACAGGGTCGTGATTCGGTGGTTAAAAATATCTAAAAATGCCGCCAGGCTTTCACTGCCGTCTTTATGCGTCGCAATATCGTTCAGGAAGTAATCCGGCAAAACCGCATCGACACCGTACAAACCTAAAAATGTCGTCCTGACAGTCGGCAGATCGGCTTCTGCGTCATATTCAACCGAGGCGATTTCCCCGGAAGGGAAAGATAAAGACTTTACCCTTCTAAATCTTACGGTTGACTCGACAGCCTTTTCTTCACTTCCTTCGGCAAGGGTTTCTAAAACCCGGCAAAATTGGAAGAAATTCATCGTTGCCGCATTGCGTACAATAAACTCCCCCAATTTCTCTTGGAAGATTTCAGACGACCCGCTTTCGCGATGCGCTTTATTTCTAGGAATCTCCCATAAGGGAAGCGTTTGCCTGTCGTTATTTTCTTTGGCGCTTTTGTGCGCCGTTTCTAAAACCGTGTGATAGTTGTTTTGCTGTCTTTCCATGTATATGTTTTCCCGGATGGCAGAGAAACAATGCTGAACCGGGTAAACAGGTTCAAATCAGCATACATTGCAAAAAATTCGTTCAATAATTCTCCGAACAAATAAATTTCCGCCTCACCGCTAAATGCGGTCGAATCAAATGTTACGGTAATATGAATTCCGCGGTGGACTGCGCCACGCTCGATTCTCTGTACTGTTTCATGTTTGACATCAACAATACCATTCAGTCTGCGCTTGTTCAGCTCGTCTTCAGTCCAGTCGTAAATGGACAATGCCCCTTTCAAACTGTCGACATTCAATAGTGATAAATAGTTGGGTGACAAATGGGACAATATGCGCCATTGGAATCTATCCTCTGTCGGCGGATAGCAAGACAATGTCGGCGTGGTAAGGTTTCTGACCATTTTGATATTTGGTTCGGCGATATCGTCGTCTTGAATCTGGGTCTCCCTCAGACTTTTACGCGGCAAAGCACCATTTGTCCCGACCACCTTCAATGAAAGCGTCTCGGTAGGCAGTATATCTTTTCTATCCCACAACAATCCGCCAAGCATGATAAATGTTTCATGTCTTCCTGATACGCCTTGTTTGACTTTGGTATGGAAATACCTTTCCGGCGCATCATATTTCATCAAACCGCCACGATGCTGGAATGAGGAAAAAGGAATATAGGGGTAACGTTTACCTGTTTCATGATTAACCGCCTCTACCTCTTCGACGGAATAAACTTCAACAGCCATACCTTCATGTAACAGCGGCTTCACCTGATATTCGAACGCCTTATGATCCACTCGGATAGGCTCTGCTTCCATATCAAACAGATTGATGGCAGGCACGCAGTTCAATTTCAAACAGTCAGGAGGGAATCGAAGCTCTGAAGGGTATTGCTTGGAAAGAACCACATTCACGCTAAACTCATTAATCCGTTCCGACCACGCCCCAGCATCGATGCCCACTAAATCAATAAAGAAAAACTTCTGTTTGAAACAAAAATATTCCAGCAATAGTTGATAGCCGCTAAAGCTGTTATTGACTTTCTCCCACAACCTTTCATCTTCAGCAAATCCGACTGCCTTAAACTGTATATTGCCGGCAGATGGCAATTCGGCATGATGCAGGCTGATTCGCGCTGTCTGATTCAACAAAGCATGACGCAATGCGAAGGCAATCGGTTCGTCAGCGGAAATATAAATTCTGATTTTGGAAAAATCTAAATTCTCTTTCTGTATTTGCCGGTGGATACCGAAAGTTAATTTGATGACGCTTTGACCATTCGCATCATAATCCAACAATGTATGCAATATGCTCAAAGGCTGGAGCGCAACATCAGCAGTGGTCCGATACAAGCATCTGGTCAATCTATCGTTGATATTGATAGGTTCGGACTGAACGGACAATCCTTTTTTGACGACTTGCCCTCCTTGCAACTTTTTATTATCCGGAATCAATTCCAAAACAGTCAGGGAAGGAATCATCCTCAGATAATGCGGCCACAGCATATGGACCAACCCCTCCGTCAATTCCGGAAAGTCATCATCTAATTTTTGTCTGATCCTCCCTGTCAAAAAAGCAAAACCTTCAAACAGCCTTTCTACATAAGGATCGCGCGTACCTACCCTGTCTAAATTCAACATTGCGGCACGATCAGGGTGGGCTTTTGAAAACTCTAATCCCGCCTCTTTGAGATACCGCATCTCTTCTTCATAATAGCGTAATGTGGGATCTGACATAATATATGCTTAATAAATTAATTCCAATGCACGGACAACATCTGCCTGCATCAACTCTGTCCGTAAAAATTCGAGCTGTCCGACTGCCTCAATATCTTTATTATCAAGGTTTTCACTTAATAGTTGATACCAAAGGGCATACACTTCAAACGTAAAATGTCTGTCCCACTCTTTAACTGTCAACACTTGCATCTGCTTCGAAGCCTGTTCCAACAGTTTCACTGCCCATTCCTCTTTTTGAGCGCTTACAGCCAACCGCGCCATCATCACCCATTTCTTAACCTGCCCAGAACCTGTCTGCCACTCCGGTAATGTTTCCAACCAAGCAAATGCAGCGTCTAAACCGTGTTCTTGTGTTTTCAACAGAGCCTGTTGCCAGTAACTTTCTTGATTTTTTGTCTGAGATGGCGACGCTAACACTGCTTTTTGAATGGCTTGACTACTCGTCTGCTTGCGCGCGGACGACATGACCTTTTCTTCCAGCCATTTAAGCGTATCAGCCGATACGAACGGGAATCCGTTATCAAAACTCAAGCCGGTCAGGCCTTCGCATCGGGTCAAGAAGGATTTCAACTCAAATAGCGACGACTCAACTTGGGAAAGATATAAACCACCCAATGCCTGCTGACCTTGCCATGCGTAATATTGCAAATCCAGCCAATAGTGATTAGCACCTTCCAAAAAAGCCGCTTCCACTTTATCGAGCAAATCGCGCCATTGCTGCTCCTGAACCAAACGATTCAGGTTTGCCAATAAATCGGCCCTCGGAGCCTTCAACCGCGTCTGACCGTTTTGATGCGGAGGAATGCCGTTCAATCCGCCCCAACGGACGGCCCGAATCATCTTGTTTGCAGACCAATAACCATCATCCTGTTCTCTCAAGTAGGCAGCGTTAATCCTGACTTGGTCAAGCAAGGCTTTAGAAGAGTTAACCTTTGTGACAGTCAGACTTTCAGACGACCCTCGACTCTCTTGATGAATTTGCGGCGTTGCCACTTGCTCAACAGGCGCACTGGTCTCCTGATTTTGACTTGAACTTGTTGGAAAAGATGAAAAACGAACAGATGACTCTTCAAAATATTGCAACAATGGAAATAAACTGGGGCGTACTGCCTCTTCCCATCCCTCAAAGTAATGTTGCAACGACATCAAAGCCGATAATGTCCGCTTAAGCTCCGTAGAATCGGATAATCCCACGTTCTTAAGCGTATCCAGCACCCTTTCGCCGGACAACCAATTTAATGCATTACGTTTTTGTACAGGCTTTTTCGGCCATAGCGACTGATCGAATTTTTGCAGCAACCCGCACAAAATCTCCAAGCCGTCTGAAAAACCTGCCAAGCCTCTGTCTCTCAGCGAGGCAAAAATGTAATAGGTTGCTACCCTCAGGTCTTTAGATTCACGCTTCAGCAGGCGTTCTGAAGCATCCAAAATCAATCGGTAGTCCATACCTGAAAGTTTGGCCAACTCAATCTTGATGGCTTCAAAATCATCTGTATAGGCGACATCCTCGCCGCAAGGATGGTCGTCTGAAACAGGCTCCAACCATTCTTGCCAGCGATGGATATTGTTATCGGTGATAGATGTGCCTTCATCACCGAGTATCGGCTTTACCCATTGGGGTAATGTCATCATTATTTAACCTCAAAAATCTTATTCGGCAGATGGATATTTTTCAGATCCAACAGTCCCAACGGTCCTTTACCGGAATTGGTCCGCATATAGAAGCGCATCAATTTGTCTTTTTCCAGCGGGAATTCGACCAAATAGGTACTTCCATCAATCGGTGTAACCCTGGATTTTTCAAGCATACGGATGAAACCGAAACGTCCGCTGATTTCCTGAGTTTTACGCATACCTTCTGCCTCGGTTTCCCAAGAAATACGCAAACCGGCATTGCTGACATCACCCGGCCATTTGAATGGCTTCCACTCTGTCTGTTGGTTGAAATAATTCAATGATTGACCATCAACAACCAAGTCGAATTGAACAATCCCCTGAGTAGACGTCGGCTTAAGCTCAAAGCTGTAACCACCTTCTCCGTTGACGAAGAAATCCTCAGAAATCGCACTCAATTTATTCAGCTGTTGCAACAATCCCGGATTGACTTTCAATTCGCTTCCCGGTGCCACAATCCATTGATTGCCTTGTTTGGTCAAAACACCTGCCAATTGGGTCGTTATAAACTGATTCAATGCGCCTTTGTTGATATCCAAGTATTTTGCCAATACGGGAATCGAAACTTCGGTTTCTGATTTGGCAAACGGATATCTGCCGCCCAACTCGGACTGCATAGGATTAACAAAATTGCTTGCCCACAGATTATTGATGTCTTTTTGGGCCACGCCTGCAATCGAATCCCATACGGAATTAAATGGCAAGACAAAAACGTTGCGCGCAAACGGCAGCAATCTGTCGCCCACACCAGCCTCAATCAAACGTGCATACTGCATACCTTCAAGAAATTCATTGTCTCCGCCGTTCAAGACTCCTTGAACGGCCGATCTGGCTACACCACCGGTATCGGAAGAAGACGCCATTTGAATCAAACGTTGTTTAATGGTTGTCACTCGCTCAAGGTAACGTTGCAGGCTCAAATCGCTCTTCGGATTGATTTGCGCGTCAATCAATTGCAGCAGGTTTTCAAATTCTGCTTCCAACGGTCCTGCCAGATAATCATTGACTTTACCTTCCAGGGCGTTGATGTTTTCTGCCTGTGAATTTAATACCGTATCGGCAATCCTACGCGAGCGGGCAGACAGCTGTCTTGCCGCCGCACGTTTTGCAGCATCGGCAACCGCCGGATTTACGTCGATTTTTTTGCTGTCCAACTGGCTACTTTCTTTCACAGCATGGAACAATGCCACCAATGGAGAACGCTGAGGATCTGCATAAACGTGGAACTGATTGACCGCATCCAAATTGGTCGTCCTTGGCTGCCATGTAATACTGTTCATCATGTCATACCAAGCCGCAGCATATTCTTTGAAATAACGCTCTTTCAGACTGTTAATCGCAGCTTCCGTAACCGGTGCCTGATGCAGGTTTCCACCCAGCACCCAGTCAGTATTCTTGCTGTCTTTAACCGCTTGGTCCAGAGCAGGTTTAACATATTTCTCCCAGCCTTCGACTGTATACACACGAGGCAAAGGTTTGCCGACATTCCAAATGCCTTTCAAATCCTTATTCAGTAGCTCTGCCAATGTGATGGTTTTCAGCTTGGCATCCGTACCTTGTACGATGCGTTTGTATAACTGTTCACTGCCTTGGTCGCGGTTGATCCAATCCACCAGAATCTGACGGCTTCGTGACACTAATTCAGGTTGCTCCGTTTCCAGCCAACCGGAATGGGTAGCCATGCGCGGTACGAAAAATTGGGCCAAAATTTGTGCATCTTTGGTAGAAACATTCTGCGCCGACAGCATTTCCACCAATTTTTTCGTCAGGAATTCAGCATCTTTTTTGTCTTTGGTTTTCTCTACATGGGACGTCAGCATCAAATATGCTTTCAAGTCTTGATAAGAACTGTCTTGCAGTTCGAAATCGTCCGGAATCTGCCCTTCGAGCATAGTCAAACCATCCAGCTTATTTGCAAAGAATACGGTAGCAGGGCGGCTGACGACATCTTTAACCAAAATCCCGTATTTACGGTACGCGGCAGCCAACAGCTCTTTTCTATGTTCATAGCCCAAGAACTTGGCTGTATATTGCAAGAAATCCCTACCGGATTCCATTTCGGCAATACTTTGTTGCAGTTTGATTAAGGCTGCAACTTTTTCCGAGCGTGATTTTGCCTTCTGAACACTTTCCAAATCGGCATTCAGACGACCTATATCTTGATAACTGCTGTGCGCACCCACTGCAAACACACTACCGACCAACAAGGCTACGGCACTCATTGCCAGATAGGTTTTTTCCGTTTTGGACAAATGCAGTTTTTTACCTGAACCCAAAACAGACAGATCGTTAAACGCACGGTAAATCAAATCTCCTGATTGTTCAGGATTATTGGTTTGAACAAACGAAACGCCGGCAACTGTATCCAGTTTTCCCAAGCTCCGTTTTTCAGCAGCAATATGATCTGCCAAAGCCTGACTTTGAGAGGGCAATGTGGCAGACAGTTTTGCAATAGGTGTTTGGCGCAAATCTTCCTCAATCAGCTGCGTACCCACTGCCGCCAACTGGTTGGCAAACTGATCCAATTCTTTCGCCAACTCCGTTGCCGATACAGTCGAACCATATTTCAAAGCATGGCTGATGGCTGATGGCATTTCATCGGCTTCATTGGTCAGATACACCTGATTAATCGGCAGCTTCCATCCGAGCTTTTTCATCAACTCGGTCAATTGCGTAGCATTTTCGTGAATTGAGGATTTTGCCTGAAGCGAAACAATGCCTTCGGCAGGACGTTTACCCACGCCCCTCAGATATTGCCAACCGCCTGCAGGCTCCATAGCCTGTGCATCAATCCAAATAGCCGATGCGGTTTCCACCCACAACTGACGGCGGATATCCGGCAAAGAGGCTTCCAGTAAGGCAGTATCTTGAGTGACCACAAAAATCCAAGGCTTACGGTGTTTTTTATATTGCTTGGTCAGCAAGTGGATATGTCTCAACTGCTCCCAGCGTTCCGACACGCCGATCAAATGGGTAGATTCCGCACTGTCACCGCTTAAATCTTCGGGATTCAGATGCTTCAAATTGGAATGTCTGTCGGACACGCCTGACCAAAGCATTCGTGTCAACAGAGGGATAAAGAATATTAATGAGGTCACTACCGTGATACACGCCCACACAACCGCTTTGGCTGCAGATGTATCGATTCCGAATTTATGACCTAAAAAGTAGAGTAAGACTGCACTGACGATGCTTAGAATAATAACCACTATGCCAGTAAAAATTGGCTTCATAATAACTTCCGAAAAATAAACTTAAAATCTAAAAACTTAATCTGTATTTTGAATATCAGAACTTTTGAATTATTAAGATGAAAGGCTTTTTGCCAAACCTGCCCCGAATCAGGCATGCGCCCCTAAAAACCTGCGACACTAAAAGGATTATGCAATTTTGTATCTTATTTCCGACAATCCGGCACTTTAGCTCCTTGCAGATTCCATTCCCCTTAGTCGCTTCCGACAGTCGGCATACTGCTGATCAAAGCGCAGCCGCATGCAGTTTTACAACCGTCCACAGCGACATCGCGCCCTTTAAACGACATATATTGACTGCCTTCGATAATCGGATTGGCGCCATGCCCGGGGATAGGGCAAGAAACCAAATCGCCTACCAGAGCGGCAGGCTTTCCTTCAATGACCATATCTGAAGACGCTTGAACCACAACGCCTCCATGAGTAGTCGCATCTCCCAGCCTGATAATACCTTTCATAGTTTTTACCTTTTTAAAAAATTTACTTATCATATCAAAAAATAAATAAATTAGTAACTACCGTTAAATATCAAATTCATACCGCTTATCAAACGGGTTATAACGCGGGCAAAATTACGACGGTTTGAGTGCTAATCGATTTTTTAAAATAATGAATAAAGCCATTGCCATTCAAATAGTTATGACAACTTAAGTTCATACCGAATCAATACAGGACAACGCCCAACCGGTTTTAAAATTAATCCGCTCTAGAAAAAATAAACAAAACAATTTTCAGACGACCTCTTGAGGCAACCTCTTGAGGCAACCTGACTTGCTCATTTCAAAAATGAATTAACCGTCCACAATGAGACGGTTTTAAGTTTGAGGATAGGAGATTTAAGGAGAAAAGTGTTTCAAGGGCGGACTTCTTCAAGCTATAGTGGATTAAATTTAAATCAGGACAAGGCGACGAAGCCGCAGACAGTACA
>JVVZ01000282.1:0-5405 GCA_001062585.1 Neisseria meningitidis | reverse complement strand
GCTGAAGCACCAAGTGAATCGGTTCCGTACTAGCTGTACTGTCTGCGGCTTCGTTGCCTTGTCCTGGTTTAAATTTAATCCACTATAACCATTGCAAAAACAAAACGTCGTCTGAAAACAAGCATTGCCCGTTTTCAGACGACGTTTCCGCATTTTCAAACCGTCTTAAGCCCGACTAATCAAATACTCGACCAATGCCGGCACGCCTTCCGCCGCGCGTTTCGGAATCACTTCGACATCCGCGCCCACGCCTTGCGGGTTCGGATCGACCAGATAGCGTTCCGCAGCAGGCGGCGCGTAATGAATCAGCGAAGCCGCCGGATAAACCTTCATCGACGTGCCGACAATCATGACCACATCGGCATCGCGCATTTCTTCGACCGCCGCGTCAAACATCGGTACTTGTTCGCCGAAAAACACGATATGCGGGCGCATCGGATTGCCTTGGCTGTCGCGCACATCGTCAGTCTGCTCGCCGGTGAATTCGATGATTTCATCTTCATCGACGGTGCTGCGCAGTTTGTTCAACTCGCCGTGCAGGTGCAATACTTTGCTGCTGCCCGCCTTCTCGTGCAGCGCGTCCACATTCTGCGTGATGATGTGCACATCGTAATATTGCGCCAGCTTGACCAACGCCAAATGCGCGGCGTTCGGCTCGGCGGCGTTTGCCTGAAGCCTGCGCTGGTTGTAAAAATCAATCACAAGCTTGGGATTGCGCGCCAAGGCTTCGGGCGTGCAAACATCCGTCACCTTATGCCCTTCCCACAAACCGCCCGCGTCGCGGAAAGTCAGCAACCCGCTGTCGGCGCTGATTCCCGCGCCGGTCAGGACAACGCATTTTTTCATATCGTTATCCCGCCTTATTGCCGGTAAGTCTGCAAGAAGCGCTCGAGTTTGCCCATGGCTTCTTCGATTTGGTGGGTGTACGGCAGGGTAACGATGCGGAAGTGGTCGGGGCGTATCCAGTTGAACCCCGTTCCTTGGACAAACAAGACTTTTTCGCGCACGAGCAAGTCGTAGATAAATTTCATGTCGTCATGGATGCCGTACATTTCGGTGTCGATTTTCGGGAACATATACAGCGCCCCCATCGGCTTGACGCAGGATATGCCGGGAATTTGGTTCACCATTTCCCACGCTTTATTGCGCTGTTCCAGCAGGCGACCGCCGGGCAGGATGAATTCATTGATGCTTTGATAGCCGCCCAAAGCGGTTTGGATGGCGTGTTGCATGGGCGTGTTGGCGCATAGGCGCATGGACGAGAGCATATCGAGGCCCTCGATATAGCCTTTGGCATGTTCTTTCGGGCCGTTGAGCAGCATCCAGCCTTGGCGGAATCCGGCCACGCGGTAGGCTTTGGAGAGGCCGTTGAAGGTGATGGTCAGCAGGTCGGGCGCGAGTGCGGCGATGTGGTGGTGAACTGCGCCGTCGTAGAGGATTTTGTCGTAGATTTCGTCGGCGAAGATGATCAGACCGTGTTTGCGCGCCAACTCGACGATTTCGAGCAGGATTTCTTTGCTGTACACCGCGCCGGTAGGGTTGTTGGGATTGATGACGACGATGGCTTTGGTTTTGGGCGTGATTTTGGCTTCCATATCGGCAAGGTTGGGAAACCAGTCGTTTTCTTCGTCACACAGATAATGGCGCACCGTACCGCCCGCCAAAGTGGCGGCAGCCGTCCACAACGGATAGTCGGGCGCGGGAATCAGGATTTCGTCGCCGTCGTTCAAAAGCGCCTGCATGGACATGGTAATCAGCTCGGACACACCGTTGCCGATATAAACGTCGTTGACCGAAATGTCGCGCAGACCTTTGGTTTGATAGTAATGAACGATGGCCTTACGGGCGGAATACAGCCCTTTGGAATCGCAATAGCCCTGCGCGGTCGGCAGGTTGCGGATCACGTCCACCAAAATTTCATCGGGCGCTTCAAAGCCGAACGGCGCAGGGTTGCCGATATTGAGCTTGAGGATTTTATGACCTTCTTCTTCGAGTTGCAGGGCTTTTTTGTGTACCGGGCCGCGGATGTCGTAGCAAACATGGTCCAGCTTGGACGACTTGGGAAATTTCTCCATGATGTGTGTTCCGTAAAATTGTTAACAATGGGGGTAAATGTACTCCGTTTGCAGGCGGAAAGAAAGGGGCAAATGCGGGATTTTTGGCTGCCGCTTCAAGAATCAAGTGTCAAAAACAAATAAGGTCGTCTGAAAACCCTTTTTCAAGATTTTCAGACAACCTTTCCGTGTTACAAAATGCTTAAACGGGCAAGCCGGTTACGCGCCGTAAACGGGGTATTTGTCGCAAAGCGCGGTGATTTGTTTGCGGACGTTTGCCAGATTCGCTTCGTCTTCAGGATTTGCCAACACGTCGGCAACGAGGTTGGCGAGGACTCGGGCGTCGGCTTCGTTAAAGCCGCGCGTGGTCATGGCGGCGGAGCCGATGCGGATGCCGGAGGTAACGAACGGTTTTTCCGGGTCGTTCGGAATGGCGTTTTTATTGACGGTGATGTTTGCTTTGCCCAATGCGGCTTCGGCGGCTTTACCGGTGATTTTCATCGGTTGCAGGTCAACGAGGAAAACGTGGCTTTCGGTACGGCCGGAAACGATGCGCAAACCGCGTTTGACCAATTCTTCAGCCATGGCTGCGGCGTTGATTTTCACCTGTTTCGCGTATTGTTTGAACTCGGGTTGCAGGGCTTCTTTGAACGCAACGGCTTTGGCGGCGATGACGTGCATCAGAGGGCCGCCTTGCAGGCTTGGGAAGATGGAAGAGTTCAACGCTTTTTCATGCGTATTGTCGCGGCACAAAATCACGCCGCCGCGCGGACCGCGCAGGGTTTTGTGGGTGGTGGTGGTCACGAAGTCGCAGAATGGGACGGGGTTGGGATACTCGCCGCCGGCAATCAGGCCTGCGTAGTGCGCCATATCGACGAAAAGGTAGGCACCGACTTTGTCGGCGATTTCGCGGAATTTCGCCCAGTCGATTTGCAGGGCGTAGGCAGATGCGCCGGCAACGATCATTTTGGGTTTGTGTTCGAGCGCGAGGCGTTCGACTTCGGCGTAATCGAGGACTTCGTTTTCATCCAAGCCATAGGTAATGGCGTTGTAGAGTTTGCCGGAAATATTGACGCTGGCGCCGTGGGTCAGGTGGCCGCCGTGGGCGAGGCTCATGCCGAGGATGGTGTCGCCGGGTTTGAGGACGGAGGCGTACACGGCTTGGTTGGCTTGGGAGCCGGAATGGGGTTGGACGTTGGCGTATTCCGCACCGAAGAGTTCTTTGACGCGGTCGATTGCCAGCTGTTCGACGATATCGACGTATTCGCAACCGCCGTAGTAGCGTTTGCCGGGGTAGCCTTCGGCGTATTTGTTGGTCAATTGCGAACCTTGTGCCTCCATCACGGCGCAACTGACGTAGTTTTCGGAAGCAATCAGTTCGACGTGGTCTTGCTGGCGTTGGTCTTCTTGGGCGATGGCGGCTGCCAGCTCCGTATCATATTGGGCTAGGTTGACGCTTTTTGAAAACATCTTCTCGACTCCTTTGTCGGTTGGGAAACGGGGATTGATAAGTGTTGAACAATGTACCAAATCGGTTTGGATTGTCAACGATTTTATCTTTCAGACGACCCCTTTGCTGCTTGGAGGGTCGTCTGAAAAGTTTTATTTGAACAGATTGTCTTGTTTCAAATGAAATTCGATTTTTTCAAGCAGGGCTTCGAGGTCGGTCTCGGCTTGGGCGGCGGCGAGGTTTTTGCCCAACTCTTCCAAAGCCAGCGCATCGAGCCTGCGGCGTTCGAGTTTGCGCGCTTCTTCGTTGAAGATTTTAATGTTGTCGGGCAGAACGAGCGGCGGCACGCTGCCGTCAGTCGTATAGAACGCTTCGTCTGAAAACACAAACCCCTCCGGCAATGCGAGCGCATTGTCGTAGTCGGCATCGTTGACCGGCATCCACTCGGAATGCTGTTCCAACAGGATGAATTGCCCGTTCATGCCGTAAATATGGGCAAAATGGGAGAGCTTGGGGCGTTTGGTGTTCATGCAAAGATTGTATGCCGATGATGCGGGAGCGTCTAGGGTGGAAATTTGTGTCGGCGCAGTGGGAAGGTCGTCTGAAAGTAGTATAATTACAGATTCGATAAAATCTTGAAGACAAATATAAAAAGGGAAACCCCAATGTCAGCAAACACAAACAAGCAATGGTTAAGCGTCATCGCCCTGGCAGTTGGCGCATTCATTTTCAACACCACCGAATATATCCCGATTGCCCTATTGAGCGACATCGGCGCGACCTTCAATATGCCGCCGACCGAAGTCGGCATCATGATTACCGTGTATGCCTGGATTGTCGCGCTATTGTCACTGCCGCTGATGCTGGTAACGAAAAACGTCGAACGCCGAAAGCTGCTGCTTGTCCTCTTCGCGTTCTTTACCCTCAGCCACATCGTTTCCTATTTCGCCCAAAGTTTCGAAATCCTGCTCATCAGCCGCATCGGCATCGCCTTGACGCACGCCGTGTTTTGGTCGATTACCGCCTCGCTGGCAGTACGCGTTGCGCCGCAGGGTAAAGGCAATCAGGCTTTGGGGCTGCTCAGTACGGGGACGGTCATGGCGATGGTGGCGGGCATCCCGCTGGGGCGTGTTATCGGGCAACATTCAAGCTGGCAGTTCAGCTTTTTGCTTATCGGACTTTGCGCGGCGGCAGTCATGGGCATATTGGCGAAAAACCTGCCGCTGCTGCCCAGCGTGAACACAGGTTCGCTCAAAAGCCTGCCCGGATTGCTCAAGCGCAAAAACCTCATGCTGCTGTACGCGCTGACCGTCCTCCTGATTACCGCCCACTTTACGGCATACAGCTATATCGAACCCTTCGTCCTGCAAGCCGGCGGCTTCGCGCCCGAACAAGTGACCATCGTCTTGAGCCTGTACGGGCTGGCAGGGTTTGCCGCGTCGTATCTGTTCGGCAAATGGTTTGCCAAACACCAGCGCACATTCCTGATGACCTCGGTATCCGTCATCATGGCTTCAACACTCTGCCTGCTTCCCCTTGCCGCTTACCCGATAGCCGTTTACGCGCTGGTGTTTGTCTGGGGTATTGCCATCGTCGTCTTGAGCCTCGGCATGGTCTCCAAAGTATTGGACTTTGCCTCGGATGCGACGGATGTGGCCAACTCGATTTATTCAGGCCTCTACAACGTCGGCATCGGCGGCGGCGCGCTTTTGGGACATTACGTTACCGTCTGGGCAGGCATTTCCAACATCGGCTTTGTCGCCGCAATCTTGGCGGCGGCAGGGTTGGGCGTGTGTCGGATGTTGGTTGAAATGCGGAAATAAGGGGGTTGTATAGTGGATTAACTGTAAACCAGTACGGCGTTACCTCGCCTTGTCCTGATTTAAAGTTAATCCACTATA
>JVVZ01000281.1:0-1584 GCA_001062585.1 Neisseria meningitidis | reverse complement strand
AGTACATAAGGGCGTTGGCAACGCCGTATCATTGCAATTTTAATCCACTATAATTTATTTGCCGATGGTGACGCGCTTGATGATGACCGGTTTGACGGGGACGTTTTGATGGAAGCCGCGTGTCGCAGTCGGAGTTTTGCTGATTTGCTGCACGACATCCATGCCCGAAGTCACTTTGCCGAAGACGGCATAGCCGTAGCCTTGCGGGGTTTTGTTTTTGAAGTCGAGGAATGCGTTGTCGGCAGTATTGATGAAGAACTGGCTGGTGGCGGAATTAGGATCGCCGGTGCGCGCCATGGCGATGGTGCCGACGGTGTTTTTCAAGCCGTTGTCCGCTTCGTTGTTGATGGCTTTGTCTGTGGCTTTTTGGGCAAGGTCTGCGGTAAAGCCGCCGCCTTGAATCATAAAGCCGTCGATCACGCGGTGGAAAACGGTGTTGTCGTAAAAGCCTTTGCGGGCGTAGTTGACGAAGTTGGCGACGGTTTTCGGTGCTTTGGTTTCGTCGAGCGACAGGCTGATGTTGCCCATATTGGTTTCGATGACGGCGTGTGTCTCGGCTTGGGCGTTGAAGGCTGCGGCAAGGGCGAGGGCGGCGAAAGTGAGTTTGAGGGTTTTGTTCATTTGAGTGTTTCTCGTAGTGTGAAAATCAAACGTTATTATCGCGGATTTTATGTGAAATCTCTAAAAGGCGTTGTGAAATATTTTAAGGTCGTCTGAAAACGGATACAGCAAACTTCGTTTTCAGACGACCTTTTGTGTTGCGCAGTGGCTTATTGTTTGGCTGCTTCGATTTGGATGTCGATGCGGACGTTTTTGGTCATGCCTGCATCAACCAGATAGTCCACGCCCCATTTGGTGCGGTCAATGGTGGTGCTGAAGTCGCCGCCGCAAACTTCGGTTTTCGCCATCGGGCTTTGGTAGCAGTTGAATTTTTCGGCTTTGAGTTTGACGGGGGCGGTTTTGCCGTGCATGGTCAGGTTGCCGTCAACGGAGAGCAGTTTTTTGCCGTTGAAGTTGAATTTGGTGGAAACGAAGCGGATGTTCGGGTATTTGGCGGCATCGAAGATGTCGGCGGATTTCAGGTGGTCGGTAAAGTGTTGCGAACCGCTTTGCAGGTTGGCAACGGGAATGGTAATGTCGATTTTGCCAGTGCGTTTGGCTTGGTCGAAATCGACGGAGCCGGTTAGTCCGTAGAAACCGCCGACGTTGGTGCTGGTGTTGAAGTGGTCGATGGCGAAACGGGCGTTGGCGTGGTGTTCGTCCACTTTGTAGATGGCGGCTGAGGCAGTACCGATGGCTGCTGCTGCGAGTGCGGCGAAGATGATTTTTTTCATGATTCTTGTCCTTTGTGTGAGGTTGTAAAGACGTTTATCTTAACATAGGAAAGAATGCATATCATTTCTTAAGGGTGAATGGTGGATTTACTTGGATTTGATGATGGGGTCGTCTGAAACCTGAGAAGGGCAATGCTAGGGGCTGTCGACATTCAATAGTTTCCGTGTCTTTTTGTCCCCAAAGCGGCATCTTCTGCGTTGGAAATCCTCACAAGGTGTCCAACCTTGTTGCGGTTTCCGCCTTGAATCT
>JVVZ01000001.1:0-759 GCA_001062585.1 Neisseria meningitidis | reverse complement strand
TAGTACGGCAAGGCGAGGCAACGCCGTACTGGTTTAAAGTTAATCCACTATACTACCCGTACACGGCGGACGTTGACGCCTTGTCTCATTTTTATTTTAATCCACTATAATTCCCCGCTTCTCAACCAAAGGAATCCCCACCATGTCCCTCCCACCTTGCCCGCAATGCCAATCCGAATACACCTACGAAGACGGCAGCCAATACATCTGTCCCGAATGCGCGTTTGAATGGACGGAAAACGACGGCGAAGCCGCCGAAGAAACCCTGAGCGTCAAAGATGTAAACGGCGCCGTGTTGCAAGACGGCGACACAGTCGTCCTGATTAAAGACCTCAAAGTCAAAGGCAGCTCCATGGTCATCAAGCAAGGAACCAAGGTGAAAGGCATACGCCTGCAAGAAGGCGACCACAATATCGGTTGCAAAATCGACGGCAGCGCGATGAATTTGAAATCAGAGTTTGTCAAAAAAGCATGATATTGGTATAATAATCGTTGGTGGGTCGCTAGGCCGACCTGAAAACCGTTTGTAAAGCTACTTGTCTCCGTAAGGGTTGCTTTCAAACGGTTTTCGCCTTTTTCGGCAGGGATAGGCGTTGCACCAATTGACGGTAGCGCTATTTCGTCCGCCACATCAAACAAAGGTCGTCTGAAACCTGTTGTCGGTTTCAGACGACCTTTTTCGTGGTTCGGCAAAATGGCTGTGTCGAATATAGTGGATTAAATTTAAATCAGGACAAGACGACGAAGCCGCAGACAGTA